>CAMEOL010000050.1 GCA_945929765.1 uncultured Gemella sp. | reverse complement strand
GGGTCGTCTTTTTTTATTTTGTAGTTAATTAATTTGGTAATTTTTTATAATTGTTTAATTTTAAATTGCTTTCTAGAACTAGGCATTGTTGGCAAAGAAATTCTAATTATAGTATAATATTATAAATGTATTAAGTGAGGTGGATAGTTGTGAAATATTGTAATTTAGCTGTGCATAGTAGTTATGATTTGTTAAATAGCACTATAAAATTAGAAGATATTTTCGAAAAAGTGCATAGATATGGCGGAAGATATATTTGTATAACTGATCCGAATATGTATGCTGCTATAAAAAGTCATAAATTGGCTATTAAATATAATATTAACCTTATCCATGCTCTTGAAGTAGTAGTAAACAAAGATTTTGATGTTTTAAGAGTTCATATTTTGTGTAAAAATGAGAAAATGTTTTATAAATTGTTGGAACTGTCTAGTTCAATACAAACGGAAGAAAGAGAGTTTGTGCTAGATGACTTATGTATTGAATTAAAAGGTTATAGTAACGATTGTCTTCTTATTTTTCCGGATGAACTAAAATCACTGAGAGAAAGTAAAGAGATATTAGATGTATTAGGAGAATATGAGTGTTACTTTAGTTATAACGAGAATTATGACTACAATATTTATGCTAATTTAAAAAATATAGTTTTTGGAAAAGATAGTTATTATTTAAATAAAGAAGATTATCAAACATTAGTAGTTTTAAGAGCTATTAAAGACAATAGTAAATTAACCATATCAGAATTGGTTTCGAAATATGGAGATAACTACGTTTATACAGAAAAAGACATTGTTGCTTTATTAGATAACGTACTTAATCCTTTGCAGTTAGAAGTACTAAAAATAGCACTAGCAAATCAACAAAAAATAGTAGAGAGTTGCAATTATAAATTGCAATTTTCAGGATATAATCTTCCAAAATACGTTTATGGAGAAGATGAACAAATTTTTGCAGATAGAGATAGTCTAGAGTATTTGAAATATTTAGTGTTAAAAGGTGTTAAGAAAAAATTAAGAAATAAAGATTTAACAGCATACAAGCGACGCATAGAATATGAATTACGAGTAATTTCTGAAATGGGCTTCGTTGATTATTTCTTAATAGTTCAAGATTTTGTAAATTATGCGAAAAGAAATGGTATTTATGTAGGGAGTGGTCGTGGAAGCTCGGTAGGAAGTTTAGTTTGTTATTTATTAAATATTACCGACGTAGATCCTGTTGAATATAATTTGCTTTTTGAGAGATTTTTGAATAAAGAAAGAATTTCGATGCCGGATATAGATATCGATTTTCAAGATAATCGTCGTGATGAGGTTATAAAGTATGTAGAAAAAAAATATGGAGAAGACAAAGTTGCCCAAATAACCACCTTTACAACGTTGCAATCAAAAAGTGCCGCACGAGAAAGTGCGAGAATACTACAGTTTAGTGATGGAGATTTAAAGAGAATTAGCAATCTTATAAATTCAACGGCAACTTTACAAGAGTGTTATAATAATTCGATAGAACTACGTAATTTTGTTCAACAATCCGAAAAATATGAACGTTGGTTCGCTATAGCTAAAAGTCTAGAAAATCTACCAAGAAACAAATCTGTTCATGCTGCTGGGGTAGTAATTAGTGATCAAAAGAAACTAAATGAACATGTTGCTTTGGAGTTAGCGAATGTGACAAAGTATTTAACGCAGTGGACTATGGAAGATGTTGAATATGTAGGGCTTTTAAAAATAGATTTTCTTGGTATAAGATATTTAACGATGGTAAACGATATTGTCCAGGAAATAAAAAAAAGTAAACCTGATTTTGATATAGATTCTATAGATTTACGCGATAAAAAAGTTTATCAGATTTTTGCTACGGGAAAAACAGAAGGTATATTCCAATTTGAGTCTAGTGGTATGAAAGAAAAGTTAAGAATGTTGCAACCTTCTGAATTTAATGACATTTTTGCGATGAACGCCTTGTATCGTCCAGGCCCAATGGCTCAGATAGAAACTTATATTAGAAGAAAGCACAAAAAAGAGGAGATTAAGTATATTCATCCGAAATTAGAGCGGACTTTGCGAGAAACTTATGGGGTAATTGTATATCAAGAGCAAATCATGCTAATTGCTGTTAACTTTGCCAATATGACTTTGACAGAAGCGGATAACATGCGCCGAGCAGTTAGTAAAAAGAAAAAAGAAGATTTAGAAAAATACGGAAAGATTTTTATTTCGAAAGCTGTGGCTCAGGGGCATGATATGAAAATAGCTACAGAACTCTACCAATTAATAGTAACTTTTGCTAATTACGGATTTAATAAATCGCATGCTGTTGCTTATAGTATGTTAGCTTACAAATTAGCATATTTGAAATGTTATTATTCAAAATACTTTATGACGGCTCTTCTTAATAACGTAATTAGTAGTGAGAAAAAAATAAACGAATATAAACAAGAAATAACTAATATGGGGATAAAATTGTTGCATCCAAACGTTAATCTTAGTTCGATAAATTTCTCCGTAGTGAAGAACAATATTATTTTTGCTCTATTAGCGATAAAAAATGTTGGCTATAGATCAGCAACGGAAATTGTGACAGATCGAGAAAGATTTGGGAAGTATGAGAGTATAGATGATTTCTTACGACGAATGGACAAGAAAGTCGACTATCAAGCGGCAGTTTCTTTGGTCAAAGCAGGGGCATTAGATGTCTTTGGCTATAATAGAGCGACGATAATGAAAAAAGTAAAAGATTATTATGAAGACACGAGAGAAAATATTGATACAGTTCGTTTCGCATTATCAAATAACAGTGGCTTAACGCTCAAAGTAGAAGAAATAGAAGAATTTTCGATTCAAGAAAAAATTGCTATGGAAAAAGAAGCTACGGGAACTTACTTTTTAAAACATCCTGCACAGGCAGAGAAAGAACGGTATTCTTACTTGCCGTTAAAATATTTGGCGAATAAACCTACGGATAGCTATGTAGAAATAACATCTATAAAAGAAATAAAAACCAAAAACGGGGAAACTATGGCTTTTCTGACGGTAAATGACGGACTAGGCGATTATGAAGTAACGATATTTCCGAGTGTTTATAAATACATTTCGGTCTTGTTAAAAGAATATAGCTTTTTGGTTGTTACTGTGAAACCACAAATACGAAATGATAGATTGCAGTATATTTTAGAAAAAGCAACAACGTTAGAAAAGTATAAAAAATTCTGTATGGACAATATCAAACAAATATATGTTCTTGTTGATGAAGAAAATGAACAACTTATAAAAAGATTTGTCGTACCGAGTGGGACTGTACAACTAATTTGCGTATTTAATAATTCTACAAAAAAAAGAGAATTACTCTATGTTAAAGACGAACAGGAATTTGTTCGAAATATGTTAGAGTTGTACCCAGAGAAGTCAATCAAGATTAACTATAGATAGACTTTTGCGAATAAAAAAATCAAACAAATAAAAACATTTTCTTAAGAAATTTACTAGTAAAAAATTAAAAAATATGTTATTGTATTTTATAGAAAGATATAAAAGAGGTATATTGAACAATGAAAAAAATTGCAGTTTTAACAAGTGGTGGAGATGCTCCGGGTATGAACGCTGCTGTGCGTGCTGTCGTAAGAACAGCAATATTCCATGGTATGGAAGTTTATGGCGTATACCAAGGATACAAAGGTATGTGTGCAGGTAATATCAAAAAATTAGAAGTTGGAGATGTAGGTAACATAATTAATAGAGGAGGAACTTTCCTTTATTCTGCTCGTCTTCCAGAGTTTGCTAACCCAGAAGTACGTAAAGGTGCTATCAAAAACTTACAAGAACTAGGAATCGAAGGATTAGTAGTAGTAGGTGGAGATGGGTCATATCGCGGAGCTATGGCATTAAGTAATGAGATGGACATCAAAACTATCGGAGTTCCAGGAACGATAGATAATGACATTAACGGAACAGACTTTACTATTGGATTTGATACAGCATTAAATACTATTATCGATGCGATAGATAAAATACGAGATACAGCATCTAGCCACGAACGTACTTTTATTATCGAAGTTATGGGGCGTAATGCAGGAGACTTGGCATTGCTTGCAGGTATAGCAGGGGGATCAGAGTCAATCTTAATTCCAGAAAAACGCGAAGATATTTCAGAAGTAATTGATAGAATTCATCGTGCAGAAAATAGAGGGAAAAAACACTCTATTATTGTCCTTGCAGAAGGAGTTATGTCTGGCCCAGAATTAGTAAAAATCATGAAAGAAAAATATAATGAAGATGCACACTGTACGATCTTGGGTCACATCCAACGTGGTGGGTCACCGAGTGCTATGGACAGAGTTTTAGCTTCACGTCTAGGAAACTATGCAGTTCAATTGCTAATAGCAGGAGAATCAGGTCGTGCAGTCGGAATTCAAAATAACCGTTTAGTTAGTACTAAATTCGAAGATGTCTTTGAAGATACTCATACAGTAGATCTAGACATTTATGAAGTTTCAAAACAACTTTCTATCTAAATGAAAGCATAATCAAACACTGAAAAACGCTTTATAACAACTTTATTTAGAAAAATGTTTGAAAATGAAAAGAAAATAGTGTAAAATTAATAATGTTGAAAAAAACTAAGAGGTAATAATATGACAAAAAAAACTAAGATAATTTGTACAATTGGTCCAAAATCAGAAGCAAAAGAAACATTAACACAAATGGTAGAGTTAGGAATGAACGTATGTCGTCTTAACTTCTCACACGGTGATTATGAAGAACACGCAGCAAGAATCGATACAATCAAAGCTGTAAGAGAAGAAACAGGAAGAAATCTAGCTATTCTTTTAGATACAAAAGGTCCTGAAATTAGAACTAACGAAATGGAAAACGGAGCAATTCTATTAGAAAAAGGAAATGACGTAGTTGTTTCTATGAATGAAGTTCTAGGGACACCAGAAATGTTCTCAATTACATATGCAGAATTAGTAAACGACGTTAAAGAAGGAGATACAATCCTTTTAGATGACGGATTAATCGGGTTAACAGTAAATAAAGTAGATGTAGAAAAAGGTCTTATCTATACTACTATCCAAAATGGTGGAGTTCTTAAAAACAAAAAAGGTGTTAACGTACCAGGAGTTTCTACAAAATTACCAGGTATTACAGAAAAAGACGAGCAAGATATTCGTTTCGGATGTAAACAAGATATCGATTTTGTAGCAGCGTCATTCGTTCGTACAAAAGAGAATGTATTAGAAGTACGTCGTATTCTAAAAGAAGAAGGATGCGAACATGTACAAATTATTCCTAAAATCGAATGTCAAGAAGCGGTTGATAACATCGACTCAATTATCGAAGTGTCAGATGGAATTATGATCGCTCGTGGAGATTTAGGGGTAGAGGTTCCAGCAGAAGAAGTACCAATTATCCAAAAAGACATTATCCGTCGTTGTAACCAAGCAGGTAAATTCGTAATTACTGCTACTCAAATGTTAGACTCAATGCAAAAAAATCCACGTCCTACACGTGCAGAAGTATCAGACGTTGCGAATGCAATTTTTGATGGAACAGATGCAATTATGTTATCTGGAGAATCTGCAGCAGGTGCATATCCAGTAGAATCTGTAGAAACTATGGCTACAATCGCAGCACGTGCAGAAGATATGCAAGATTACTCAAGAATTATTAAAGAACGTGCGAAAAAAGGTCAAGGAAAAGATATTACTAATGCAATAGGTATTTCTGTAGGATATACTGCATTAAACTTAGATTTACACACTATCGTAACGTACACTGAATCTGGACAAACAGCAAGATTAATCTCTAAATATCGTCCAAATGCCCAAATACTAGCAGTAACTCCAAGCGAAAAAGTTGCTCGTGGATTAAGTTTAGTATGGGGAGTAGATGCAAAAGTATCTCACCAAGTTAAAACAACTGATGAAATGTTAGAAACAGCAAAAGAAATCGCAGAAACTTCAGGATATGCGAAAAAAGATGATGCAATTATCATCACTGGAGGAATTCCAGTTAATGCTGCGAGAAGTAGTGTAGGTACTACAAACTTCATCAAAGTATCAGTAATCGACTAATAAAATTATAATAATAAAAAAATATTGAAATATGTGAAGATTCAAAAGTAGCAGAACGCATAAATTGTTTGTCAGTTTGTGTAAGTTCTAAGTTGGTTAATTACCTACCAACGCTACTTTGAACTTCACATTTTTTATGGGGAATTGTAGGTTTTATGATATTTTTCTGTTAGATATAATGGTTGAGAGAAGTAGGTATAGGGTCTAGAAGAGATTATGGTAATTACGTAGAATAGGTATAAAACAGTAATCTTTCTTAATGAAATAAAGATTAATGGAATAACGAGGAATTTTGACAGACAGCAGATAGGAGTTTGTAGTTTATTATGAATAAATGTTATAATTAATATGATATAATAATTCCTAAATTACATAGGGTAAGAAGCATATTATGTTATTTCACATCAGATTTTAATAAATTATAAGAAAGTGGTGAAGACTGTGAAAAAAAATATAGATTATAATGTAGTGTTAGATTTCATAGACAAGTATTCAGGAGAGGCTTATTCAGATCCTGATAAAGTCTCTGACCCAGAGAAAAAAGAAAAGTTCACAAAATTATACAAAAAAGGACAGGAAGCAGCCGGTGAGTTTAAAAAGATTTTAAACAATTATTCAGAAGACAACAAATTTAAAATAGTGTTTGACAAAAGATGGCAAGGTGGCAGAAATATTAAAAAATATTTTTGGGGTCAAATGAAATATGCAGAATATAAAGATAATCCCATTAGCATTTCTTTATTCGTTGTGAAGGAGGAAGGGAAAACGAGATTTCGTATTAGTTTAGAAATAGAGGACGATTTCTTTAAAGGAGATGAGAATCTTAAAAAAGAGTGTATGAATATTTACCATTCATATCTGGATGA
>CAMEOL010000049.1 GCA_945929765.1 uncultured Gemella sp. | reverse complement strand
TGTGCATATTGGATTAGTAAATTATCTACAGCATCATGCTCACGATATTTATAACTGTTATCTATATATAACTCTATGTTTTCTAATTTTTGCAAATCTTCTACGCAGTCTAAACCTAACCTTCCTTTAGCTCTCTTTAACGGATCATCAGAATCAGAAATTAATTGTAGTTCTTTTAGAACAAATTCTGGAACTATTATTCTTCCTTCCAAAAATCCAATAGACGCTACATCACGAATTCTAGAATCTATTAGAGCACTTGTATCTATAACTTTATCTATTGCCACATTTTGCTTTGTTGATCTCTTAGGTTCTTTCGTTTTTTGTAAATTTAATTTACCCGAAAAAATATTAATAGTTTCTCCACCACGACGATACCCTAAAATAAAACCAAGATATCCGAACACTATATAGTATAGAGCTGATAGTGTTGCTGATATACCTTGAACTGATACAATAGAATTAGTTGCTAACATTAACAAAGTTGCTACTAATAAACCTAAAATCAAACCTATTGTCGTAAATATTATTTTAGATAATGGAATTTTCGTTAATTTTTCTTCAATAACTTTAAGCCCTGTTACTAATCTACCTGATAAAAATAAAGACATTAAAATAAATAGTATAGTAATTATCGTAGTAGTTACAATTCTTACAGTATTTTCACTAAACGAAGAAAAAAGATTTTCGTTTATAAAAACATTCGCAGTAACAGTTCCTATTGTTATTCCTAACAATGAAAATATTACAATAATTAATTTTCTTAACATACTCTCACTCCTTTTTTATTATTAGTTTTTATTATATACTCTATATTTAAAATAAAGTTAAAGATATTTGACAAAATAAAATTTAGCTGAAATAAATGAAATGTATAATAAATATTCTCTGAAAATAAATTAATTATAACCTAAATGCAGTAGAAATATCCATAATAGTTGTAACAAAAATTAAAATTTTATTTATTGATACTCCTACTGCATCTTTTAAACAATTATTTACCTATAATTAAAATATATTTTCAAAAACTTTGTCCAAACAATCTTTTATATTTCTTACAGGAATTAAGTCCACACCCTCAACATTTTCTAATCCGTTACGATTGCTGTATGGGATGAATATTCGTTTGAAACCATGTTTTTTTGCTTCATTTATTCTTTGTTCTATTCTACTAACTCGACGTATCTCCCCTGTTAATCCTACTTCTCCAATAAAGCAATCATACATATCTATAGCTCTATCTTTAAAGCTAGAAGCAACTGCAACCAAGATACCTAAATCTACTGCTGGATCATCTATTTTTACCCCACCAGAAACTTTAACGTAAACATCCTGTTGTTGTAATAGATATCCTGCTTTTTTCTCAAGAACTGCCATCAACAGAACTAATTTATTATACTCTAAGCCACTTGATATTCTTCTAGGATTATTAAAAGCTGTAGGCGTAGTTAAAGATTGTATTTCTACTAAAAGAGGTCTTGTTCCCTCCATTGTTGCTACAATAGTTGCTCCAGAAAGTTCTCTACTTCTCTCTTCCAAAAATATTTGAGATGGATTATCCATATCTTCTAGTCCATGCGACTTCATTTCAAAAATACCTAATTCATTAGTCGAACCGAAGCGGTTTTTTACTGCACGTAGTATTCTATAGCTATGATGTTCTTCTCCTTCAAAATAAAGAACTGTATCCACCATATGTTCTAACATTTTTGGCCCAGCTATTGCCCCTTCTTTTGTAACATGGCCCACAATAAAAATTGCAATATTTAAACTTTTAGCAATTTTCATTAGCTGTTGTGTACACTCTCTTACTTGTGTAATACTTCCTGGGGAATTATCTAAATTCGGATTATAAACCGTTTGAATTGAGTCAATGACCAAAAATTTAGGTTTTATTTTTTTTATTATTTCATAAATTAAATTTAGATCTGTTTGAGAATACACATATAATTCATCTGTATTTCCACTCATTCTATCTGCTCTAAGTTTTACTTGACGAACCGACTCTTCTCCAGAAACATAAAGAACATCATACTCTTTAGCTAAATAAGAAGAAATTTGTAGTAATAACGTAGATTTACCTATACCGGGATCTCCCCCTAAAAGAACTAATGATCCGGGTACAACACCACCACCCAAAACTCTATTTAATTCTGAACTATCAGTAAGAGTTCTAGGTACGTCTTGAGTGTCGATATTTTTTAGTTTATCTACTTCTATTGTTACCGTGGAATTTTGTGGTCTATCTAGAAATGCTGTATGTTTATCATTAACTTTCATTTCTTTTACTTCTTCCATAGAATTCCACTTACTACAACGTGGACATTTTCCTAAATACTTTATACTTTGATAACCACAAGCATCACATTCGTATTTTGTCGAAACTTTTTTTGCCATATTATCCTCTATTTGCTTTTTACGACAAATTTATCTTTCTTATAATCTATATTGACTACTCCTGTTAAATTAGGATCTTTGAGTATTTCTTCACTCAATAAATCTTCTATATTTTTTTGGATACTTCTTCTTAATGGTCTTGCTCCGTATTCTTTTATACTTCCATCTTCAATAATTTTATCCATAGCTTTTTTCGTAAGTTTAATTGATATATCTTTATCTTTTAGTCGTTTAGATAAGCTATCTAATAATAACAATGATATTTTCTCTAAATCTTCTTTTTCTAGAGATTTAAATACTACGATATCGTCAATTCTATTTAAAAATTCTGGACGATATTGTTTCTTCAATGCTTCCATCATTGTATTTTGAACATTTTTATAATCATTTTTTATTGATTCACTTCCTGCAAATCCTACAAATTTTTGATCATTAAGTTCACTAACTCCAACATTTGAAGTCATTATGATAATAGTATTTCTAAAGTCAATAAGACGACCGTTGCTATCAGTCAATCTTCCATCATCTAATACTTGTAAAAGAACATTAAAAATTGATGGATGAGCTTTTTCTATTTCATCAAATAATACAACAGAATATGGTTTTTGTCGAACTTTTTCTGATAGTTGCCCTGCATCATCATAACCTACATATCCTGGAGGAGCTCCTATTAATCTACTAATAGAGTGTGGCTCCATATATTCACTCATATCTATTCTAATCATATTATCTTCAGAACCAAACAATGCTTCTGATAGGCTTTTCGCTAATTCCGTTTTCCCTACACCAGTAGGCCCTAAGAATATAAAGCTTCCTATTGGTCTATCCGGATCTTTAAACCCACTTCTTGCCCTTCTTACTGATTTTGCAAGACTCACTACCGCATCATCTTGACCAACAACTCGTTTATGAAGTATTTCCTCAAGATTCAGAAGTTTCTCACTTTCTGTTTCTGTAAGTTTAGTTACCGGTATTCCTGTCCATGCAGCTAGCACTTCTGCAATGTGATCTTCTGTAATTTGAATTTTTTCTTTTGATAAATTATCTTGCCATGATATTTTAAACTCTTCTATTTTATTTACTACTTCATTTATTTCATCACGTTTTTTGGCCGCCAACTCAAATTCTTGGCTAGTTACTGCCTTGTCTTTTTCTTTATTTAATTTATCAAGTTCTTGTTCATAAACTTTTAATTCATCTGGTGATTTGTAGTAACGTAACTTAACTTTCGAACTAGCTTCATCAATTAAATCTATAGCTTTATCTGGCAAACATCTATCAGTTACATGCGTTGTACTTAATTTAACCGCTGCTTCTAGTGCTTCGTCTGTTATTTCTACATTATGATGTTCCTCATATTTATGACGTAGTCCTTTTAATATTTCTATAGATGCCTCATTATTAGGTTCATCTACTTTTATCGGTTGGAATCTACGTTCTAGTGCTGCATCTTTCTCAAAATATTTGCGATATTCGTCTGTAGTAGTTGCTCCCACTACTTGTATTAACCCTCTTGATAAAGCAGGTTTTAAGATGTTAGAAGCATCTGCACTTCCCTCTGTACCACCTGCTCCTATTATAGTATGAATTTCATCAATAAATAATATAATATTTCCTGCTTCTTCTATCTCTTTTATTATATTTTTTAAACGTTCCTCAAATTCACCACGATATTTTGTTCCAGCAAGTAGAGTACCCATATCTAATACCATTACTCGTTTCCCTATTAAATTGCTAGGTACATTTTGAGAAACTATACGTTGTGCTAATCCCTCTACTATAGCTGTTTTCCCTACTCCTGGATCACCTATTAGTACAGGGTTATTTTTTGTACGTCTATTCAAAATTTCTATCATACGTGTAATTTCTTTATCACGAGCAATAACCGGATCTAATTTTTTATTAAAGGCATCTTTTGTTAAATCTTTTGCTAGTGAATTTAATAATTCAGTACTATTATCATCTACTGATTCTTCAAGTTGTTTGAAAGAATCAAATAGTTTCGAAAAGATATTTTTATTTTGAACTAAAATCCCTCTTAATTCTTCTATTAGCCCTTCTAAATGTACATTATTAACATCTTTCAAAATTTTGACCGCAAAACCGTCTTTAAAATTTAATAAAGAAATTAATAAATGATCACTTGTAACTACAAAACTACTAGTTTCTTCTGCATATTTCTGGCTATTTTCTATAGTTTGTATTCCACCAATAGTATACTCTTGTTTTAACATTACATTGTTATAAAAGTCTGTCCCTTTTAATTCTACTTCATAAAATTTCTCTACATCTTTCTTAAAGCCATCATAAGTAATTCCATACTTAGATAGTAAACGACTACCCGCAGTATTACTATCAAGAATAGCAAGTAGAAGATGCTCTGTTCCAACCGCTCTCAAGCCTAATTTTCTAGATTCTTCTTTTGACTTCGTCAAAACCATTAGTGCTGATTCATTAAACCTAATATACATTATATTTTCTCCTTATTATACTTTATAGTTCTTAAAAATTTTATTAATAATTGTCTTATATTTTCCCAAGTATTCTCAGAGATAATAGTAGAAAAGTCTTTATCATCTCTATTAACAAGTAAAATAGTTTCTAGACTATTGTTATACAAACTGTCTATAGCAGTTGCCATAACTTCATAATCAAAATGATTAATATACTTGTCGTCTTTTAATATCTTTAAAATTTTTGCATAATCTATGTTATTTGCTTCTTCATTCTGAACAGTTTCTATTAAATAATCGATGTAATCTGTATTGTTATGGAGAGTTACCTTTGTAATTCTAATAAATCCTCCTCCACCTCTCTTACTCTCAATAATAAAACCATGTTCAGGCGTAAAACGAGTCTTGATAACATAGTTTAATTGCGATGGCACACAATCAAATTTTTCTGCAACATTGCTACGCTTCAAAGTTACAAAATCTTCATTCGACTCTTGCAATAATTCTTTTATATAACGTTCAATTATATCTGTCATATTATTATTCATTCCAAAAATTCCTCCTTACTTCATATAAATAATGAAAGTCTATGGGGTATAATTAATCTTTTTCTAAATTGACTAAAATTGACCTTTACTTGATTATACTATAAAAACATTTGCAAGACAACAAAAACATAATATTTTGAAAGAAATATAACTAAATACACACAGTAATATTAAGAATTATTTCTTTAATTAATGTATAATTCTAATAAAAAATATTTTTTCCGCTCATAAAAACATTTAAATCAAATAACAACATATAGTATTTTTTTATTTAAAAATAATTACTATTACATTGAAACATATTTGTTTTTTGTATTAAAACAAAAAAATATTTATTTATAGCTTTCTATACAATACCAAAAATAAAAGTGTTGACTAAATTTGTTTTATTGTTATACAATAAAAATAAGAGAGAAGAAATTAATATGAAATTAAAAGAACTTTTATTATTACCAATAGAAGTTGAAGATAAAAGTATCAAATACTAAATGTCCACCAGTTATTACTAACCGTGCAATTTAACTATTAGAAGAAAGAGAGTAATTATTTATATATTTTCACTATATAATTAATTTCTTTTTATTTCTATAATTTAGAGGGCAATAATATGAAAAAATATTTTAAAATTAAACACAATAATAATTAAAACTTTGATATTGAATTCCCTGAATATAATTAATATTCTTATAAAGATAACACATGTGCGTAATATATTTTTGATGAAAATTATATTAGACAAGGATGGAAAATTCATATTTCGTGTACATTTCCCAATTATTTTGATATCTTAAAGTTAGTAAGTAACTATCTCGTTACAAATAAAATTAATTTCAAATATAGATTTATCATTCTCAACAGTACTAAGTGGATATGTTTATGTATTAAAAAAATTGTTAACAAGGAGTTGATATTTAATGAAGATATTTTTAAATAATAAGTTATATAGGTGGTTCATTACATCATCAGCATTCGGCTATTTAGGAAGAACATTATTCGACATAGCTTTTATAATATATGCGACAAATCTCCCAAATCCCGAGTTAGCAATTAGTATCGTTTCTATCGCTACAACATTTCCTTATATTATATCTTTTGTCTTAGGTTATTTCTCTGACAAAACTTCAGAAAAATATGACGTTCTAGTTAATACAAGATTTTATCAATTTTTATTATTTATCTTACTTTCACTAGTTTGTATATTTGGAATTTCTTGGTGGGTTTTTGCCGTATTAGTTTTAGCTAATGTTCTTAGCGACATACTTGGAGGATATAACGGTTATCTATCCATGTCGATTACAACTAGATTAGTAGAAAATGATGAATTAAGTTCTGCATTAGCTCTTAGAAGTTCTATTTACAATACAATTTCTCTTATTGGAAAAGCAGTAGGAGTATTTATTTTAGGTATAATAAGCTACAACTACTCATATTTTGGTTTATTAAACGCCACTTTGTTTTTAATAGCATTTCTTATTTTAAAAATTAAAAGAAAAAAATTCAAAGAAACAATAGGAAATTTTACAGTAGAAAAAGATACTATCAAAAAAATTAGTATAAATAGGTTTTTTAAAGATACTGTTAATAATTTAAAAATATTAAAGGAAATTAAAAAAATTTATTCTTTTGTCCTACTATTTTCCGGAATGAATTTTTATTCAGCAGGAATGCATGCATTATTTTTAGTAATAATTGTTAAAAACGAAAATTTAATATTTGTTAATATAGCTTATACTATAGCCTTACTAGAGTTAGTAGAAATAATTAGTATGATATTAGGAGGAGTATATCAAATAAATATTTATAAAAATATGTCCTTA
>CAMEOL010000048.1 GCA_945929765.1 uncultured Gemella sp. | reverse complement strand
AGATACACTATTAATGCCAAAAACAGCTTTTCCAATGCGTGGGAATTTGCCGAACAAAGAACCGGAATTTCTTAAACGTTGGGAAGAAATGGACTTATACAGAAAAGTATTAGCAAAAAATGCAGGGAAACCTACATACGTGTTGCATGACGGACCTCCGTATGCTAACGGTAATATCCATATAGGACACGCCCTTAACAAAATTTTAAAAGACTTCATCGTTAAATATAAAAATATGAACGGCTATCTATCAAACTACGTTCCGGGATGGGATACGCACGGATTACCTATTGAGCAAGTTCTTGTTAACAACGGTGTAGATCGCAAATCTATGCCTGCAAGTAAGTTTAGAAATAAATGTAAAGACTATGCTCTAAAACAAATTGATAAACAACGTGAAGACTTTAAAAAACTTGGTGTTATCGGAGATTGGGAAAACCCTTATGTAACTCTAGATCCAAAATTTGAAGCGGAGCAAATTCGTGTATTCGGAACGATGGTTAGTAAAGGATATATTTATCGTGGACTAAAACCTATTTATTGGTCTCCATCGTCTGAATCGGCACTTGCAGAAGCAGAAATTGAGTATCGTGATCATACGTCACCATCTATTTATGTTGCATTTGATTTAGTAACAGAAAATGATTTATTAGAAGTAGGTACTAAGTTTGTTATTTGGACGACAACACCATGGACGTTACCTGCCAATTTAGGTATTGCTCTTAACCGTGATTATGACTACCAAGTTGTAGAATATAACGGAGCTAAATATGTTTTTGCGAAAGAATTAGTAAAATCTCTAACAGAAAAATTTGGTTGGGAAAACTACACACTAGGAAAAGAATTTAAAGGTTCAGACGTAGAAAATATGAAGTGTCAACACCCACTTTATGACCGTACATCGACATTAATTCTTGGAGAACACGTAACGCTTGATGCCGGTACGGGATTAGTACATACTGCACCTGGACACGGGGTTGATGACTATGTTGTTGGACATTTACAATATAAATTAGGTGTTCTTTCTCCGGTTGATAATCAAGGACACCTAACAGAAGAAGCTGGAGAATTTGCAGGGAAATTTGTTTTCGATGCGAATAAAGATATTATTGCTAAGTTAGATGAATTAGGAGCTTTATTAAAACAAGAAATGATTAGTCACTCATATCCACATGACTGGCGTACGAAAAAACCTATTATCTTCCGTTCTACACCACAATGGTTCTGTTCAGTAGAATCATTTAGAGATGAGTTACTTTCAGCTGTAGATAGAACGAAATTTTATAGTGAATGGGGGAAACCACGTCTTTACAATATGATTCGTGACCGTGGAGACTGGGTAATCAGTCGTCAACGTGTATGGGGAGTTCCGATTCCAGTATTTTATGCAGAAAATGGACAACCTATCCTAGATAGTGAACTTATCGAACACGTGGCGAAAATCTTCGAAGTAGAGGGATCTAATGCTTGGTTCTATAAAGAAGCTAGTGAACTATTGCCAGAGGGCTACACACACCCAGATAGTCCAAACGGAGTATTTACTAAAGAAATGGACATTATGGACGTTTGGTTTGATTCTGGAACTTCACACCAAGGATGCTGTGCATTACGTGAAGACTTAACATATCCTGCTGACCTATACTTAGAGGGAAGTGACCAATATCGTGGTTGGTTCAACTCTTCACTAATTAACTCTGTAGCGATCTCAGGAGAAGCTCCATATAGAGAATTAGTTTCTGCAGGATTTGTTATGGACGGAAATGGTAACAAGATGAGTAAGTCACTAGGTAATGTTATCTCGCCAAACGATGTAGGTAAACAACTAGGTGCAGAAATTATTCGTTTATGGACTGCAAGTGTAGACTATACACAAGACGTGCGTATTTCTAACGACATTTTAAAACAAGTTTCAGAAACTTACAGAAAACTACGTAACACATATCGTTTCTTATTAGGAAACTTATTTAACGGAAGTTTTGATAATAGAACAGATCTATTAGCTTATGACGAATTAACAGAATTAGACAAATATATGTTAATTAAATTTGAGCAAGTAGTAGCAAAAATGCTGAAAAGTTATGAAAATTATCAATTCAACTACGTAATGAACGAATTAATTAACTTCTTCAATGTTGAATTATCTTCATTCTATCTAGATTACGGAAAAGATATTCTTTATATTGAAGCGGAAGAATCACATATTCGCCGTAGTATGCTGACGGTACTTTATACAATTTTAAGTAAATCTGTTCGCTTGATCGCACCTATATTGTCATTCACTGCAGAAGAAGTTTATGATAATATGCCGTATGACAACGCAGAATCAGTTCACTTAACAGACTTCCCAGAAGCTAATTTAATTGAAGATAAAGAATTAGAAGCTAAATGGGATAAACTAATGGAAGTTCGTGATGACGTTCTAAAAGCTCTAGAAGAAAGCCGTAACGAAAAAGTAATTGGTAAGTCGTTAGAAGCTTATGTAGAAATTTATAGTAAAGATGCAGCAGTAGTAGAAGCATTAAATTCAGTAGCTAATCTACATCAACTATTTATCGTAAGTAAAGTTGTTGTAAAAGAAAATGCTGGAAAAGATTATGACTACTCAACAATTACAGTTTCGCATGCAGAAGGTGCAAAATGTGAAAGATGCTGGAACATCGTAGACGAAGTGAACGAAGAAGGACTATGTCCACGTTGTGCAGCTATTTTGAATAAATAATGAGTTTTGGGTCTAGTAAGAAGCCCAAAATCTAAAGAATAAGTTAATTACTTAGGAAAAGATATATATTGATTTCGAAATATATTTCATATAAACTTTTTCGAAATTAAATAAACATTAAGGGGCGACTCAATAAAATCTGCTTATGAGAAATCAAGATTTTTGAGTTGCTCTCTTATTTTGTAATAAAATAAGGAGAATACTAATGAGTTATCCGAGTGAAGATATTTCTAGGGGTGTAATAACTGCGGAATAAAAAGAGAGTATTATTTTTTAATGAATTTATAGTTTTTAAAGGAGAAATAATGAAAATAGAAAGCATAAAAGTACTAAAAGACAACTATGTATGGGCGATTGTAGAAAATGACGAAGTAGTAATAGTAGATCCGGGAGAGGCAGAACCCGTAAAACAATTTATACAGCAAAACAATTTGCAATTAATAAAAATATTAATAACACATAAGCATGCTGATCACGTAGGAGGAGCAGCCGAACTAATAAGAGAGTTTGGAGAAGTTGCTATAGTTGGTCCTGTAGAAGTAAGTGATCTAGTGACGGAAGTTGTTACAGAAGACTATTGCTTTGATATATTTGGAACAAGAGTCCGAGTATTAAAAAGTGCGGGGCATACAGAGGAACATATTAGTTATTTAGTTGATAATAAATATTTATTTTGTGGAGATGCGTTATTTATGGCAGGTTGTGGTAGGGTGTTTACAGGAAATTATGAAGAACAATTTAACACTTTACAAAAGTTCAAAAAACTTGCTGACCATGTATTAATATATGCAGGTCATGAATATAGTATGACGAATTTGCGATTTGCTGAGGAAGTATTACCAGAAGAAGAAAAGATAACTACTATTAAGAAGCAAGTTGCAGAAAAGTTAGCTTTAGGCTTACCGAGTTTGCCGTCAATTATTTCTTTAGAAAAAGTAATAAATCCATTTTTGCTAGCAGCAACTAGCGAAGAATTTAAAATTTTGCGAGATAGAAGAGATAAATTTTAAACTTATGTATATCAAGTATTTTTTTAAAAATTTTTAAAAAATACTTGACTTTTATTTTCTACAAGTGTAGAATAAAAGTGTCAGTTGTTATTGACAAGTGTTAAAAAATTTTTTCTAGATAATTCTACAAGTGTAGAATGTTATTTTTAACATTATTTCTACATTTGTAGAAAATAAGTTTGATTCGTTGCTTTTTATGTTGTTTCAATATAAAATATTTTAAAAGAAGTACAGTAGGGGTGATATAGTGACTATTAATAAAAAAAGATTACCAGACACAGAATTTGCGGTTATGCAAGTTATATGGCACAAGCCTAATCCGATAAATTCTTCGCAAATTATGGAGGATTTACCAGCAGATAGAGAGTGGAAACCACAAACATTACTTACAGTTCTAGCTAGATTGGTGGAGAAAGGTTTCTTGAGTAGCGAAAAAATAGGGAAAGAACGAGTTTATACTACGTTGATTTCAGAAGAAGATTATTTAGCTATAGAAACGGAAGATTTTCTACATAGGTATGCAGGGCAATCAATAGGAGGATTTTTCAAAACATTATTCTCATCTGATTCATTATCAAAAAAAGATTTAGAAGAATTAAAAAATATAGTTAACGAAGGAAAGTAAGATGCAAGAAAAATTTTTATTAACACTTTTTTCAAATTCTATGGTAACAGGACTAATAATAGTGTTACTTTATTTCATATTACGTAGTTTAAAGTCAACAATTTCTGCTAAGAGTATTTATGTCGTTTGGGTTGTTGTAGCTATTAGTTTAGTATTACCGTTTAGATCATTTATAGATTTCGGTTTAATAAATTTAACGAACAATAATACAGTACAAACTTCCCAAATAACAACAACAACTTCGGAAAATAATAGTACGAATACTACTACTAATGAAGTTGCGCAAAACACTGTTACAAGTGCAAATAACGCAGTACAAACGACAAATGTAGCAGAAATCAGTTTTTTTGATAAATTAACAAGTTTTTTACATAATGATATGCTGTATAAAACTATATTTTATATTTGGTTATTAGGTTTTGCTTTTGTTCTTATACGTTATTTTTATAAATATTTTATGTTCAAAAAATCTCTTTCTCGTTGGAGCAAAGAAATAACTGACGAAAATATTTTATCGGTATATGAAGATATAAAGTTTAAACTTAATATAAGCGATAATATAAAATTAATACATAGTCCTCTTGTGCATAGTCCTATGCTTGCAGGAATATTAAATCAAGCTATTGTAATACCTAGCTTAGATGTTAGTAGCGAAGAATTAGAATTAATTTTGGAACACGAACTTACACACTATAAACACAAAGATTTATATGCAAATTTTATAGGAGTTTTGGCAGTGAGTATTCATTGGTTCAACCCGTTAGCAAAAATTTGCTATAGAGAAATACAAGAAATAAGTGAAATTTATTGTGATACTGAAGTTTTAAGAAATAAAAACAAAGTTTATAGAAAGTTTTATGGAGAAACGATTATAAGTATGATAGAAAAGAAAGGCTTACGTCAAGTAGCTTTTACGACATGCTTTTATTCAAATAAAATAAGTTTGAAGAGGAGAATAACTAATATAATGCATATAAAAAATAATTTCAAAAAAATATCAGCAATAATTACAGTAGTGCTGGTTTCAGTTGTAGTATTAGCAGGATCTATAATGATGTTTTCTAATTCATCAGCACAAGCTACAATTAATGAGCAATCAGCTAAAGAATTAGCGTTGAAAGATGCGGGATTGAACGAAAGCGATGTAACATTCTTAACTAACAGAAAAGAATTTGATAACAATAGAGAAGTATATAAAGTAGAATTTTACAATAATAATGTAGAATTAGAATATGTTATTGATGCAAAAACAGGAGAAATTATCAAGAAAGATTACGATATTGATCACTATACACCACAAAATAACAATACAACTTTAAATACAAATGAAAATAGTGCTAAAGAAACAGCATTAAAAGATGCGGGTGTAAATTCTAGTAATGCTAATGTAAAAGTTGAGAATGAAAATGGTAAACAAGTTTATGAAGTTGAATTTTATAATGGAAATCAGAAATATGATTATAAAATAGATGCAGCAACAGGGCAAATCATTTCTAAGGAAGTGGATAATAAGACTTACAGCGCACAAACTTCAACATCTCAACCAGCAACTACTTCAAAATCATCAGCTAATACAGCAGTTCCTAATGTTCCAGCAGGAGCAACAGTAGAGTACGATAACGACAACGGAGTTCCAACTTATGAAGTGGAGTATAGAAACGGAAATGCAGAGCACAGTTATAAAGTTAATGCTAATACAGGTGCTGTAATTGAAAGAGAAGTAGATTATGATAATGACGTAGATGATGACTACGATAACGATTAGAATACAATTAAAGCTATAAAAAAGAACGACTCAAAAAATAGATTTTAAGAAATTAAAATTTTGAGTCGTTTTATTTTTTATTAGTATTTATTTTGGTAATAGTATAAAGTATACAATAATTTATTATTCTAACATATGAAAATATAATTTTTTTAGAAAATAAAAAATAATTTACAATATATATATATATATATAGTATAATAAGGTTATAAATAATTATAGGAGGAATTTATGAAAAATATAATTAAAATATTTATATTGTTTTTTTCAGTAGTATTTATATCGGGATGTAGTAATAACGCTACTAATTCTAACAATTCTAATACGGTTCAAAAGATAGAACAAAAAACAAAGATATATACAAGAGATTTGGGAAATGGTAATGGTATGGAGGTTATACTGGTTTATGAGGGAGAAGATAAATTAGTAAGGCATCAAGCTAATAGGGTTCTTAGTTATGAGGGATATAGTAAGAATGAGATACAGTCTAACATAGAGAATGAAAAAAAGAAGAATGCTTTAGATGGAGTTGATTTATCTGTAGAATTTGTAGACGATAAAAAATTTATTCGAAAAGTAGTGGTAGATTATACAAAATTAGATTTACAGAAGGCAATAGACAAAGGTTTATTAAAGGATTTTGTTCTTAGTGATGACAAAAAAACTGTAAGTTTAAAGAGAACAGAAGAGTACATAAAAGACCAAGGTCTTAAAGAAAAAGTTTCATAATTATGTCTTATAATATAGTTAAATAAAATGATAAGATAAATATATAAAAGGAGCCCCACTAACAAATAGTTGGTGGGGTGAATATTATGAAAAAAATTAAAATTTTATCGGTATATTTATATTTTAATGGTTGATGCTTAATTCAAGTTTAAAAAAATTAATTCAAATCAAAATTTATTTCTTTTTTGCCGACTTTTTTTAGATATTCGTTTGTTTGTGAAAAAGGTCGACTCCCGAAAAATCCACGATATGCAGATAATGGGCTAGGATGAGCAGATTCTATTATTAAATGTTTGTCTTTATCTATTAATTTAGCTTTGCTACGTGCGAAAGATCCCCACAAAATAAAAACTACATTATGACAATTTTTTGATATTTCTTCAATTACATAATCGGTAAAGTCTTCCCAACCAATATTTCTATGACTTGCAGGTTTATTTTTTTCTACCGTTAATACAGCGTTTAGAAGAA
>CAMEOL010000047.1 GCA_945929765.1 uncultured Gemella sp. | reverse complement strand
GAACAAAACCAATCTTTTTTCTTTAAAATTTTTTACCCAATTAAAAAAAAACAAAAAAAAATTGGAAACTTTTTTTTAAGAGACAGACTATCGTTTTCTTTTTTTTTTTTTTTTTTTTTGAGTAACTGTGATAAAACAATAACGAAAATTAGTTAATTATTAAATGAATGGATTGTTAAAATAGAGTGTTAAAAATAAGTATAATAAATTTTTTATAAAAATTAATGTATGTTTAAAGTTTATATGTTACAATAAATAAAAGATATCCATAGAGGTGATAGATATGAAGAAAATTTTCAAAAATGTCCAATTAGTTTTTAAAACAATATTTAGTTTACTAGGTGTTTATAAAGCAGATAAGAAACTAATAAGTGGAGTTTGCAGCGGTTTAGCTAGTAAATTTAGAATAAATGTTTGGTTGGTAAGACTAGTGTTTTTAATTAGTTTACCAGTTACATTAGGGTTATCGATTTTATTCTATTTATTCTTGGCGAGTATAATGCCGAAGAAAGTTGTAACAGTAGATAACTTTAAGAACATTTATAGAAATTATAGCAATAATTATAGACGTGAAGATTATATCGATGTCAATGGACGTGAATTATAATTTATAGTTAAAAGAATTTAGTAGTGATTTAAACTTTAATTTCTAAGTGATAGTTTAGGGAAAAATTTTTTTAAAAGATAATTTCAAATAATGCCAGCTTCTGAGTAACGTTATCGTTGCTTAGAAGTTTTTATTATTATTTAAGTTTAATGGAGTAAATAAGTATCTATAATTAAGAAAGAAACTGTCCTCTATAACCTTGTTCTAAGATTTTGGACAGTTTCCTATTTTGTATATAAGTATTTAAATTAAAGTGTGAACGTAATTAAATATTATTTTTCTAAATATGCTTTAAGCATCCAAACATTTTTTTCAAGTTCTGTTTTTAGACCTAGTGCTAAATCAGCAGTCCCTTGATCGTTTGCTTCTTCTGAGCTTTCCATTAATTCGGCTAAGTCATTAATAAGTAATGTGAAGTCGGCTAGTACAGCTTGAACCATTTCTTGAGTAGATTCTTTTTCTGTAGCTTCTGTGATAGTAGCTAATTCTAGCGAACCTTTCAGTGTAGAAACAGGACGACCCCCGATAGCAAGAAACCTTTCTGCTACTTCGTCAAGCGTTGCTGTTACATGGTCATAATATTTTTCGAATACTTCGTGTAATGTGTAGAAAGAGCTACCTTTAACATACCAGTGAAAACTGTGTAGTTTTGTATAAAGAACTGTTAAATTAGCTACCAATTTGTTAAGTTGTTCGTGTTGAGTCATTATATTTACCTCCTCTAGAATTTATATTATAATTATACTATTAACAAAATAAAATGTATAATAAAAACACTTGCAATTTATGTGGCAAAAGCTTTAAAGTTGACTAAAAAATAATTAGTAGAAAGAAATGTATATTTTTGAATTAAACTGTAGTAAATTTAGAAAAAATTTAAAGTAATAATTAGACGTCAAAGAATAATAATCTTTTCTTTAATGCCGGTTGTTTATCTAATTTTCTAGCGATAGTTTAAACTGAGATAAAAAATTCTTTCGGAAAAATGTGCGCCTACAAAACGTTTATAGATATAATTATTTAGGAAATATAGGAGGAGTTAATATGTCGAAAATAGCTATTTATTTAATTAAATTTTATCGAAAGTATATTTCGCCAGGTTTACAACCTAGATGTCGTTTTTCTCCAACTTGTTCTTCATATGCTCTAGAAAGTTACCAAAAATTTGGTTTTTTTCTTGGGACGTATTTAACGGTTAAACGATTATTGAAATGTCATCCATTTTATCGTGGAGAATATTTTGATAATGTTCCATTGTTTAAAGAAGATATTTTCAAATGGAGAAAAAAATAAAACAAAATTTTTTTGAGAAAATATAAAAAAGTCCGATATATATATATATATATATATATATATCGGACTTTTTTTCGTATAATCCAGTTATAATTTATCTGTTTTAATGAATTAATGTTCGGAAAATAGCTATTGCAGAAAAAAACAAAAAAGAGTATCATAATTAGTATATTAATAAATTAGGAGGTTTTTATGATTTTAGAATATAGAAATATCCATAAAAGTTTTGGTGATAAACATGTCTTAAAAGGGGTAAATTTCACAGCAAAGAGTGGAGTTGCTAATGGCTACTTAGGACGTAACGGAAGTGGAAAAACTACTAGTTTTCGTCTGCTGCTAGATATTTTTCGTCCAGATCAAGGAGAAATTTTGTTGGACGGTAAGGCGTTTGATAGACGCTCTGTAAAAATAGGTTATTTACCAGAAGAACGTGGTATGTATGACGGTGTAGGCTTGGTAAATCAATTAGTATATTTTGGTATGCTAAAAGGTATGACAAAAAAAGCAGCAACTGCTTCGGCAAAACGCTGGTTAGACTTTTTTGAGTTAGAAGATAATAAGAAAGCATTAAAAACTTTATCAAAAGGTAATGCCCAAAAAATACAAATTATTCAATGTGTTATTGATGATCCTGACATTTTGGTGTTAGATGAGCCTTTTAGTGGTCTTGATCCAGTCAATGTAGGAAAATTAAAAGAAATCATCAATGGAGCCATCGATAAAGATAAATTAGTAATTTTTTCTTCTCACCAAATGCCAGTAGTAGAAACTTTTTGTGAAGATATTAATTTATTAGAGAAAGGCGAGATAATTTTAAGTGGTAATTTAGAATCTATAAAAAAAGAATTGTCTCACGGAAAAATGTTATTAGCTGTTGATAATTTTAATAATAAGGAATTAAGAGAAAAATTAGAATCAACTGATTTAGCTATTAATTATGGTTTCGAAAAAGACTTATTGTTATTAGATTTCCAAGAAAATAACGCTAAGCACCAATTGTTACAATATTTGGCGGAAGAAAATCTTAGTATTGAAGAATATAAGTTGTTTAAACCGAGCTTAGAACAAATATTTGTAGAAAGAGTGGGTGGTAACAATGAATAAATTAGTAACAGTTTTTAATTTTGAGTTTAAAGAATATTTGAAGAAAAAATCTACGATAATAACATTTGCTATTTATTTTATAATAGCGATGGGTATTACGTTTATTCCAACATTATTTGGGGATAATGGAGTATTAAAAAACTTATTTGCAGGAGAAGATAATAGCAATTTCCAACGTAGTGCATATATAGTAAAAGATGTTCCTAATTTCTCGATAGATAAGGCGTATTTAAAGGATGCGAAAGAGTATAATGACAAAGAGACGTTAATTCAAGATATTAAAGCAGAGAAACTTGATGAAGGTGTCGTTTTAACAAAAGATGGGTATGAATATTTAACTACTAAAAGCGTAATGGAAGGAAGTACTTCTGATTTTAATAATGTATTCGATCGTTTTGTAAAAAAATATATTTATGAACAAAATGGCTTAGATTATCTAAAAATTCAAGAGATAGATACAACTGTTCCGAAAGCGAAATTTGTTTCGGTATCTTCTGATAAGAGTGAAGAGGCTGTTGCTGCAAACTATGCTGTAGCTTATGGGTTAACTTTTGTTCTTTATTTTATGGTTATTATGTTCGGTTCTGTTTTGGCAACGAATGTTGCACGTGAAAAAACTAATCGTGCTATGGAGTTGTTAGTAGTAACTGTACGCCCGACAATATTAATATTAGGGAAGGTGTTAGCTTTTTCGGCTATTGCTTTAATGCAAGTAGGTTTGTTAGTATGTTCGTTACTAGTAGGTTTAAAAATTAACTCGAACAATTATTCTAGCGCGGTTAAATTCTTTATGGAAAATATTAATAAAAATATTTTCTTCGTTTGGATGCTATTCGCAATTACAGGGTTGTTAATGTTAATGTTCTTGTATACTGCGTGTGCGTCGTTAGCATCGAGAATAGAAGAAGTTAATACTGTAATAACATTACCGATGTTATTATTTATAGGTGCATTTTTCGGGAATCTGTATACTATGAATTCTATCGACGGAGCATTAGCAAAAATTTTATCTTATGTTCCGTTAACTTCATATTTTTCTATGGTATCTAGATATGCGATATCGGATGTTTCGTTTAGTGAGTTAGCGGTATCGTATATATTATTAGTAGTAGCTACGATAGTAATAGCTTTTATAAGTATAAAAGTTTATCGTGCGGCAACATTACGATATGGTCAAAAATTAAGTTTCTTTAAATTGTTGTTTAGTAAAGAGTAGGAAACGACCTAAAATACTTCCTAAAAATTTATAGTATAGTGGAAACTATTAAGATAAAAAATATAGTTAAATTTGGCTATATTATAAAATTTGCCTAAGGCGGAAGATATTTTGGAGCAAATCACCAAGAGCGATTTTCTTATCGCAATTGTCGATTTGCTCCTGTTTTTTATATGGTTTATATTTATAAAAGTTGAATATAATCTTTTTGTGTTATAATTGAAATATATAAAAAAATAAAAGTGTCGATATTTTTTGTAAAATAAAAATTAAGGATAAAATAAAATTGCTAGTGGAGGAAACAAGTGGAAAAATTACTAAAGAAACTACGCTTGAAAGAAACAGATAACCTAGTAGTAATAAACAAACCAAATGATAGCTATTTTTCTAATATGATATTAAGTGAGGTTTTTCCTACAGAACAAGTTAAGCTAATATTGATTTTTGTTACAAATATAGACCAACTTGTAAACGAAGTAATGAAAGTAGTTAACTTGGATTTATTATTAGAAAATGGACGGTTGCTTATAGCTTATGCCAAAAAGGGTAATAGAGTTTATGATAGTTATGTTCATAGAGATGAGATTTTTCCAGCTTTAGAAGTTGATGGAGATGGACGAATACAAGGTTCTAACTATAAATTTAATCAAATGGTAAGTCTTGATGAAACTTTTACTATAGTAGGTTTAAAGAAAGTATTAAAAGAAAAAGAGAAAAAAACAAAGAAAAATAGTCAGTCTGTAGCAGATTATGAACAGTTTGTTCCGGAGTTGCAACAAAGGTTACAAAAATATGATGTATCATATAATTTCTTTATATCTTTATCTCCGGGGTACCAAAAAGGTTGGGCAAGATATATTTATAGCCCAAAACAAGAAGTTACAAAAGAAAGAAGATTTTTTGAAACGGTGGAATTGTTGAAAAAGGGAATAAAAAGTAAGTAATAAGGAGAAATTATGAAAAAATTAGAACCGACAATTTGCGCCTCGAAAATGACTTATCAAATAGAGGCGATGAGATTATTAAAAAATAACAAAAAAATAATAGTAAATTATATTGAAGCGGCAAAAACACTAGGTAATTTTCCAAAAGAATTAGATTTTATCACTAGTTTTTATGATTCAAAAACGGGGAGTAGTGGTAGTTTTTTTCGTAATAACGAAATAGGAAATTATATTCTTGCGTTTACTGGAACAAACCCAGTAACAGATGCACCGAAAGATTTAGAAGCGGATTTGTATGGTATATTGATGGGGCAAGGTAATCACTATATATCATGTTTTCGTTTTTATAAAAAATTAGCAATTAAGTATGGGGTGGAAAATATTGTTTTGACTGGCCATTCTTTAGGAGGGAATATTGCTCAGCGGGTAGCACTAGAGTTTAACGTTCCTTTTTCGGTAATATATAATGCAGCGCCAATTTATATAAAAAATGGTGTAGATTTGTTAATGGACGTTAATGACGATAATAGAGACTTATACACAAAAAGACTACGAAAATACAAAAAAAATGCACAGAAAATACAAAATAAAATAGCCGAATTTTCCGGGAAGGTTGTTCACTTTTCTTCGGAATACGATGTGTTAAACAGAATGATGGCTATATTAGAAGAAGAGGCAGTATATATAGGAGATAGATATATTCTAAAGGATGCAGGATATCACTCGTTAAAGTCGTTGTCGCAGAGTAACCAAGACATAATGAACAAAGTTCTTGTTGGAGAATTTGTGAAAATAGGGGAATTTGCAACGAGACACCAGCCTGTAACACCGGTAGAATTATTAAAAATGTCACAATTAGCTACTGACAGAAAGTTAGCCTTAGATTACTTTTTCGGTTTATTTATAGGGAGTGAAGTAGTATTGAATTTAGTAGATAATTATTTTTCAGATATTGATATGGGTAAATATATTAATTATTTGATTAATAAAATATCTAGTAATAAATAATAGAAAAACACGTAAAAGTTTGAAGTTTTACGTGTTTTTTATATTGAAGAATTTATTTTATAGTTGCGAACATAAAAATTTTGCTTGTTAATTATTATTAGAAAAGTCGGTTAAAACTTTTTTCCCCCAATTTCTAATATTTTTAAAATCTTCAGCATTAGGGTGAGTTTTTGAACTTTCAACCCATTCTAACATAGTTTGATCGATTTTATGGATAAAATTAGGATCTCGCCAAGTTAAAAATTTAAAAACTATAAGAATTTTCGGGTCTATTTTACCTTGGCAAATAAAGGTGTCAATAACGTTGTTGTTTAGTTTTATCATTAGATTTTTGAAGTTGTTTATTGAATCAATGGCGTGATAATGAGTATCAGGAACTCCACAAGTCATAAAAAGAGCAACATTTTTGTTAGTTATTTGATGATTTTCTACAAATCTTTGCATATTTTTATTAGCTGTTGCTTTGTCAACCCAACACCCTAAAATGTATAAATCGTAGTTAGGTAGCTGTTTTTTAGTTTTTTTTATATCTATTATATCTACAGTAGTTAAGTCTTTTATTTCTTCAAATAATTCTAGAGCTACTTTTTTTGTATTTTTTGTTTTTGAAGAGTAAGCTATTAATATTTTCATAAAATCACCTAAGATCATAAATTTCAATTATATTTTAACATACGACTACTTTTGTGTAAATCTTTTCTTTGTCCAAATTAAAACTAAAAATAGGTTAATTACTGTCAATTATGTTGAATTTTTCTTTTAATGCATCAGCAACGATTAAGCCTGTATACCATGCAACCATTAAATTGTAACCACCTATTTCTCCGTGTAAATCTAGTAGTTCACCTGTTAGATAAAGATTATCAAATTTTTTATGTCTACAATTTTTTGGAGAAATTTCTTTGAGTGATACTCCTCCTGCAGTAGTAAATGCGTATTCTAAAGGCATAGTTTTTACGTCAACTAATTCATAACGTTTAATTTTATTCGTTATAAATTTTCGTATTTCTTTTTTGTTTGGTGTGTTGTGCGGAAAATATTGCATAATGTGTTGATAAAACCTTTTTGGATATTTATCTGCTAAAAATTTGTTGTTTTCCCAAATTTTTTCGAACAGTTTCTCTTCGTTTAAAGATGGATAAAAATCTAAAAAAGTTGTTCCTTCTTCTCTAGCAACAAACTCCCCCATACTAATAGCTAACGGTCCGCTAAGTCCTTTGTGTGTAAATAAAAGACTTCCTGTAAAGGAACGTTTCTTGTTGAACATAGTTATATCGTTTAATGCTAAACCAGATAATTCGATGAAATCTGGATATACTAAGGCAACTTCACTCGGATAAATCTTTGTGAATTTCACGCCGTACTTTTTCAAAATTTTGTGCATAGAGCCATCGCTTCCGCTTTGAGGGTATGTTTTTCCTCCGGTGCAAACGACGATATTTTTTCCGAAATATTCGCTATTAGCAGTTTTTACTCCTATTAGTTTGTCATTTTCGAAAATGAGATCTTCTACTGTATTGTTCTTTTTTAA
>CAMEOL010000046.1 GCA_945929765.1 uncultured Gemella sp. | reverse complement strand
TAGAGAATAATGAAGAAATATCGGAAGAGTAATTATTAAAAATAGATGGTGGTAATTGCAACGGCTTTTTTGATTGTCTAGGCTATTATGCAAACAAATGGGCTATAGAAACGGGAGCAGTAAATGGAGAAGATGCAAGAAAACACGGAGGGATAGGGTATCCATAAAATGAGAAGAAAAAAAATAAGTTATATTTTATTAAGTATATTTTGTTTACTAACTCTGTATCCAGTAGAATGGGATACATATTTATACAAAGCTCAAGTTATCGGAGCAGTGTGCATGATACTAGGTACTATAAAATTATTTTTTAGAAAGGAAGATAATAATGGAAAACACGAAAAAAAGTATCCAAAGCATTAAAATAGTATCTAAAATTAGGTGAATTAAGTGAGTTTTTTATTTTCTTTAAAATACCATTATATCAAAGTTTCTTATTATTTGATGTCGCATTTGTTTTTGTGATTGATTATAAAAACATTTATATAATATAATAGTTAATAGAATAATATATTGTATGATGGGGTATTATTATGAAAGTGGTAATTTGTGAAGATGAGCTTAGTCAAATAGCAAAAATAAAAGATTTAATAGAAAAAAAGATTATTATAGAAAATATTGATGCAGAAATAATACTATCTACACGAAAAATCAATGATGTTAGAAAATTTATACATGAAGGTAATAGAGCGGACTGTTATTTTTTAGATATAGAACTAGATAGTAGGGAATATAATGGAATTATGTTAGGACAAGAAATAAGAGATATGGACGTAGATGCCAATATAATATATGTAACAAATTACAATAGTTATGTTTCTGCTACTTTCAAATATCAAATAATAGTTACAGATTACATATTAAAAGATAGTGAAGATGCTGATTTGAGAATTAGGGAAGCATTATTGAAATCTTATAATGTTTATAAAAAAAGAAATGAAAGTATAAAAAGTGATAAGCTAGTGCTAAAAATAGGAGAAAAAACAGAATTTATATCTTGTGATAAAATAATGTATATAGAAACAAATCCTAATAGAAAAAATAAATTACTCCTACATCTTGATAGTGGAATTAAAGAAATATCGGGAACTTTAAAAGATTATGAAATTTTAAAACCACATATTTTTTGTAGATGTCATTCATCGTTTTTGGTTAATAGAGATAATGTAGCATCTGTAGATGAGAAAAATAAAGTTGTAAACTTTGTAGATGGAAGTAAATGTTTAGCTTCAAGGAGGCTGTTGAAAAATTTGAAATAAACAGAATATATTAAGGGGGACTTTTATGGAAATACAAGTAATAGATTTATTAATAAAATATTGTATTATGATAATAATATTTTATTACATAGCAGAACTTAAAATAAATTTTATAAAATCTTTTATTTCAGTAATTATAATAACTCTATTAAATTTAACATTTATTAAATTTAATCTACCTATAAGTGAGTTGTTAATTATAATTGTTTATTTATTACACAAAAACAATCAAAAAAAATTACTTCTTACCAAACTAATAATAAGTTGGGGAATTGTTGATCTTTATTTCAACTTAGTAAGTAACAAATTACCGACATATTTTTCGTATTCTTCGTTAAAATATATATTGTTATATCTACAGGCAATTATAATAATATGTTCTTTGACAATTATTTTTAAATCTATATTAAAAAAATATAATTTTGATTATATAACTTTTAAAATAGAACGCTACTTTTTATTATATTATTTATGTATTAATATCATTTTTAATATATTTTTCTCAATAAAAAATAAAAAAATGACGATTGATATAGTACCGATACTTCTTTTTGCTCAAATAATATTAGTTGTTATACTAATATCCATTGTTAAGTTAATTATCGAAAAAAATAAAATTCAAACAGAAAAAATAAATATAGAGAATTTTAAAAATTATACTAAGCAAATTGAAATTGTAAATAGAGATATGCAAAAATTCAAACATGATTATAAAAATATTATTTCATCTATCAGCTACTATATTAAAAACAAAGATATAGATGCACTAGAACATTATTTCAATAATAATATCATCCCTTATAACGATATGCTGAATGATAATTTTTTTAGAATTAATACTTTGAAAAATTTAGAAGTAATAAGTTTAAAAGGACTTATTTATAATAAAATAATAAGCGCAAATAATAAAAAAATTACTTTTAATATAGATATCCCTTATAAAATTGATAATTTTTATAATATTAACGAAATAGATATTTGTCGTGCTATAGGTATATTACTAGATAATGCTATAGAAGAAAATGAGAATCTAAAAAACAATAAAAATATGACTTTGCTAATATCAAAATTAAATAATCATATATTAATAGTTGTAGAGAATGCTATTTCTGAAAACAATATTAATAATATAAATGATATTTTTTATAATAGATTGTCTACTAAAGGTAAGAACAGAGGAGTAGGTCTTATAAATTATAAAGAAATAATGAATAAATATGACAATGTATTTTTAGAAACTAATATTCAAAATAAACTTCTTATTCAAAAAATAATTATTAATTCAAATAATTAAAAAATGATAGTAGATATTATTTTCGATATGTTCATAGTTAGATATAAATAGTTAATATACTATGAAGATAGAATTACAAAATTAGAACGATATAAATTATGAATAATAATAAATATTTCGTAGCTATTTTATAGACTTTTAACAAAATTAATTTTCGAAATTACGCTTTAGCTAATGTAAGGAACGTTATTTCTATAGTTGGATTTATATTTTTAATTGCTTGAGCTAGAGATAGCATAGTTTTTCCACTAGTAAAGATATCGTCAATTATAAGTAGAGTTTTTGCTTGTTGAACTTTAACTATGTATTGTTCTTTTATAATTACTTTGTGTAATTCTCTTGTATTATGTATTTTAGCTTGTTTTGGTCGGTAAGTACTAAAAAAAATATTATCAAATTTAATTTTACACAGGGAACAAATTATTTCAGTGTGATTAAACCCCCTAATTGCTTCTCTAGTTTTATTTGTCGGTGCTATAGTAATTAAATCAAAACTATTTTTTTTAAAATATATAGCAAATAGTTGTTCGAATTTTTTTGCTTGTTCGACATCCTTAAAATATTTAATATCGTAAATTACATTTTTAATGTCTTCATATTTCGCAAAATAATTCAATTTGTAGTTTTCAAATGTTTCTTCAGTTAGTGAAAGAAATTTTTGGCAATTAGAGCAATATTGGTTCTCATTTTTTGAAAACAAGGTAGCAAAATTTAATTTATTATTAGTATATTTATTACAAAACGGACAATTCATTGTTTTTTCACCAACTTTCTATATTTAGCTAGTTCGTTCATTGTATTTATTTCTTTAATAGCTTCTCGTATTGCTTTTGTTTTTTGTTCAGCAGCAAATATTATATTGCCTGTAGGGTCATAATCTTTTCTTCCAACACGTCCTGCTATTTGTATTAGTGCTTCTTTTGTAAAATGATTATGATCGGCATTGACAACATAGACGTCTAAATAGTCAAAAGTCACACCTCTTTCTAATATAGTTGTAGTTACAAGGATATCTATCTCCCATTTATGCATTTTTTCAATTTTTTCTGCACGTAATTTGTCTTTACTACTAACGCCAGCTACAGTTGGATATTTAGTTTTAAGGGTTGCTACAACTTCATCTACTAGTTCGATAGTAGGGACGAATACAAGGGCACGACGTTTTTTTGAAAGAACAGTTTTTAAGAAATTATCTAACTGTTGAGCAATTTTTTTAATGTTATATTTGTATTTTACGATTTTAGGAAGTGGTAGTAAGTTTCGATGATAGCGAATAGGTAGTTTGAAAATATTATCAACGAATTTTTTGATTTTTTTTGATGGTGTTGCAGAAAGAAAAACTAGGGGACAGTTATCCTTTAAAGCGTTATGAACACTGTATTCAAGAACTTCATCACCGTTATAGGGGAAAGCATCAACCTCATCTACAATAATTAAATCAAAAAATTTAAAATAATGTACTAATTGGTGTGTAGTCATAATGTAGAGATTGCTATTTGTAATAGTTTTTTCGTCGCCATGCAAAATATTTATTTCTATTTGGAAGTCTTTAATTAGTCTTTGAGATAATTCTTTAACAACATCTTTTCTAGGAATTGCCAAACAGATTCTTTTTTCTAATTTTAAGTTTTCTAGAATTGTTCTGTAAACAATTTCTGTTTTTCCTGCTCCGCAGACAGCCCACACTAACGAATTTTCATTATTTGCTACGGATTTGAACAATTCTTCTGATATTTCTTTTTGAGGGTCGCTTAAGGTTACTTTTGGATAGTATATTTTAGAGTAATCTACGTTAGTTTTTTTGTCTAAATGTATTCTATAATTAATATTGTCGCTAATTCCAAAATTCAAGCATTTTTTACAATATGTTACTTCTTTTGAAAAGCTATTTTTGTATTTGAATACATATTTACTATTTCCACAAATATTACACTTATTATTTTCAAATGGTAATATTAGTTTGGTGTAGTCTTTTGTTAAAAGATTGTGGATTTTTATTTTTTTGAAATTTAAATATTTTATTGTAAGCAATTTACCGTTGTGCGTGTCGATAAAGTTATCGTCAATAGCTTTAGAGAAGTTTTTTGTAGTTAATTCCGCGTAAATTTCTTCGAAGTCTTTATTATATTCTTTAAAGTGTATATATTCTAAATATATATCTTCTAATAAATTCTTTTTAACTTCATTACTGTAAGTTGAAAAATAAATATAATAGAGTGCGTCTATAAATTCAGATTTTTCTTGATAAAACATAATTTCACTCCCTTATTAAATATGTAATTATCGTTACCTTTATTATATCAAAAATGAAAAATAGCTGTAAAATGATATCATAAATAGGATAATTAATTTTTTAAATTATAAGTTAGTTATAAAAATTTCAGAAATTAGTGCTAATTGTTGCTATTGTTGTTTTTTCTTTGTTATAATAGGTGAGTGCAAAATACATTTTAGAAAGGGTAGAGAAAAATTAAAGTATTATTATCTGTTTTAATGATTTTTATAATTTTTGGGATAGTTATATTTTTAACGAAAAAGTATAAATTATCTCGTGATCAAATAACTATATTTTGGATATTAGTGTTATTTTGGTCAGCAATAAGTATTATTAGAGCTTATAGGAAGCTTTATGCAATAACACCTATAGAGCAAGGAGGATTAGCTTTATCAGCAGAAGTTGCTGCACAAATAGCAGCAGGCTATGGATTGATGAGTTTGTTTGTAAGATTGCCGATGTTCTTTATAAGTGATGTAGTAAAGAAAAGAAAGGTATTTATCCAAATAGCGTTATTTGTTTTAACGTTGTCATCAATATTAGTTTTTTATAATGCCGGTTATAATACATTGTACTTTTCTTCGTTAGCTATGGGGTTAGGTGCAACAATGATAGCAATGTTTAATGTTATTTTTTCAGAAACTTTTGCAAAAGAACAAGCGGCAGTATCGGTATCTATATTATCAGCAGCACCATTACTAGCAGAATTTGTTGCGGCGCCTATCCAGTATATTTTTACACATAGTGATTATAAACAATATAATTATATGTGGTTAGTAGCTGGTATTATTTCGTTGGCAACATTTCTATTGAGCTTTAAAATGAAAGATTATGTTCCTAAAGAGCGTATTTTTTCTCGCGATAAAGTTAGGGTAGTAATTCGTCATAGGAGTTTTTTAATTATGTGCTTCTTAGCGTTACTAGTATCATTTATTAAATTTTCTACAAGTGGTGCTAATATGTTGACTTATAGTAAAGTGGAATTAAAAATGTCTCCTTTAATGTTAGCATATATGGATACAGTATTTGCTTTACCACAGTTAATAGCAGGGATACTAGTAGGTACATATTTTGCTAAAAAATTTGGTATACAAAAAACATTATTAATGTCGTTTTCATCAGCGATTATTTTCTTTGTTATTGTTCTTTATGTTAATAACCCATATATAGTTTATATTAGTTATATATTTAACGGACTATTCTATGGAGGAGTGTATAACTTGCTAATTGCTATGGCTATGCAATATTTTGACAAGGAGTATAGAAGTATAAGTATGGGAATATACCAGGCTTTCTTTGCTTTAGGTATCTATTATGGAGATTATGTCTATGTTTGGATAGCTCGTCACGTAAAAAATGGTTTATTAGGATTTAGTCAAGGGAAATCAATATTTCTTATAGCTCTAATATTAACTTTAGTTAGCATGATTATTGTGAAATTAAGAGTTACAGAAAAATAAATACTTGAGTATTCTATACTTACCGAAATACTTAAAGATATTTTACAAGAAATTAATTAAAAATGTAGTTTACAATTTATTTTGTAGGCTACATTTTTATTTTATTAATTGACAAATATCTATCGTTATGATATCATTATGATATCATATGAAATCGATGTCAACAAAAGGAGGAATTATTTATGAGTAATTCAAAAAAATATATAGAAGAAAAAATAATTAATCCTGTTAGTGGGTTTTTAATGTTAGCTGTATTGTTAATGTTAATAGGATTAGGCTCTTTTGGAATTTATTATTCTATTGCTGAAAAAAGTAATATAATATTAATAAGTAGTATAATATTATGTTCAGCAACGATATTTATATTGCCAGGTTTTAAAATAGTTAGCCCGAATACGGCATTAGTATTAACTTTATTTGGAAAATATTATGGAACTATAAATAAAGCAGGTTACTTTTATGTAAATCCTTTTGCAACTTCTGCATTAAAAACTAATTTTGGAGTTAATAGAAAAATTTCATTAAAAACTATGACTTCAAATAGTCCAAAACAAAAAGTAAATGATTTATTAGGAAATCCTATTTTAGTTGGAGCAGTAGTGATTTGGAGAGTAGTAAATCCTACTAAAGCTGTTTTTTCTGTAGAAAATTACAATGATTATTTAAACATTCAATCAGAATCTACTATAAGAAATATTGCAAGATTATATCCGTATGATCATTTTGAAGATGAAGAGGAAATTGGACAATGTGAACAAACTCTTCGTGGTAGTTCACAAGAAATTGCAGATAAAATGCGTGATGAATTACAAATGCGAGTAGAAGACGCAGGTATCATTATTGAAGATGTTAGAATTACAGATTTATCTTATGCAGAAGAAATTGCAGCGGCAATGTTACAACGACAACAAGCAACAGCTATAATTGCAGCTCGTAAAAAAATAGTAGAAGGTGCAGTAGGTATGGTAAATGCAGCACTTGAGCAACTAGATAAAGATAATGTTGTAGTTTTAGATGATGAAAGAAAAGCGGCTATGGTTAGTAATTTATTAGTAGTTCTATGTGGTAATAAAGAAGCCCAACCAGTTGTAAATAGTGGAACTATATATTAAAATGGATAATTTGTCAGAAGAGCAAATTTTAAAAAAAGAAAAGGAATTACTTGATAAATTAAAACAACTGGAAAAACAAGAACAACTAATAAAAGAAAAACAAAAAGAATTAAAAGAAAAAGAAAAAGCAAAAAAACAAGTTTTGCTTCGTTTAGCACCAAATTTATGGGAAGATTTAGCTAAATGGGCAGAAGAAGATTTACGTTCAATTAATGGCCAAATAGAATACTTATTACGAGAAGCAGTAAATAAAAAATATAAAAAATAAAAATTATGTCTAGGGGCTGACCCAAAAGGGAAAATTAGTCCAAAATAAAGCACAAGATTTGAGT
>CAMEOL010000045.1 GCA_945929765.1 uncultured Gemella sp. | reverse complement strand
AAATATATTAGCAAGTTACTTAAAATATACTTTAAAAAATATAAGTATATTTTACTTAAAATGTACTTTAAATAGCTGTAGGACCAAATTTCCGTAAAAATGATATTAAAAAATTTATTTTCATTAAATTATATTTAAGGTATAACTTGTAAAATATTAAATATAAGATAATAAAACAGTAAAAATTGAGGAATAATAATGAAAATAGAAGTAGTTCAAAATACATTTCAAAGAAAAGAAACAAAATATATATTAGAAAAAGAAACGTTTAAATTGGTGGAAAAAGAACTGTTAGAACATATGACTACGGATAAATTTGCAAAGTCTACTATAACTAACATTTATTTTGATAACAATAATTTTGATATGATCCAAGATTCAATAGAAAAGAAGTACGGTAGAGAAAAAATTCGTATGAGAACATATGTAGCATCTCCTAATATGCAAAGTGAAGCATTTTTGGAAGTGAAAAAGAAAGAAAATAAAGTTACATATAAATACCGAGTTACTTCTACTCCAATGTCTATAATAGGATATATAGAAAATGATAAATTAGATAATACGTTAGAAGATGAACAGCTAAATCTAGAATTACGTAATTTAAAAGGAAGATACGGAAATATCAAACCAATGATGTACATTTATTATGATCGTGTATCATTTAGAGGGATAGAAGACAGTAAAGTTAGAGTTACTGTAGACAAAAATCTTCTTTATAGAGCACATAATTTAGAAATAACTGAAGGGAAATTCGGAAGTGAGTTACTTGATCACAACAAAGTAATTATGGAAGTTAAAGTAGAGAATGAATTGCCATTTTGGCTTGAAAATATATTAGAGAAATATGGTATAGAAAAACAATCTTTCTCAAAATATGGAAATGCATATAAATTACACCAAAATAATAAATTAAATAGGGGGGATTTGAATGGAACTATTTAATAATATTTTTGTAAATGTAAATTCAACAATAACATTTTCACAATTTTCTGAAATGTTGTTTGGAAGTTTGATTTTAGGTTTAATATTGGCAGTAGCATATAAATTTCAGTCAACTTCAAGTAGGGATTTCGTTATCACTTTAAGTTTATTACCGACAATAATAGCTTTTGTTATATTTTTAGTAAATGGAAGTTTAGGAACTAGTATTGCGGTAGCAGGAACATTTAGTTTGATTAGATTTAGATCAGCAACAGGTTCATCGAAAGAAATGTTGGCGGTACTTTTAGCTATGACTATAGGATTATCTATAGGATTAGGTTATTTAACAATTGCAATAGTTTTAACGTTAGTAATTTTAATAATGATGTTAATTTTACAAACATTAAATTTAGGGAAAATTCAAGAAAATAGAAGACACATTTTATTAACTATTCCTATTGATTATAGTTATGATGGGATATTTGAAAAAATATTTGATACTAACTGTTTGAACGTAGAATTATTATCAGTAGTATATAAAAAGAAAAAAGAAACGTTAGTTTTAGAGTACGATGTAACTTTTAGTAAAAAAATCACTGATACGAACATAATGAAAAAATTATTAGAAACAAATCCATTGGATGTAGTAGTTAATAAACAATTCCCGAAAAAGAAATATTTATAATAATGAGAGGTATATATAATGAAAAATAATATAAAAAAATCAATTTTAACAGGTGTTACATTTTTAAGTTTAGGTTTACTTGCAGCATGTTCAACACCAGCATCAAGTAATCTGAGTTCACAACAAACAACTCAAACAACGCAGACAACAAATTCACAAAGTTCAAATTTACAAGATGTTAAATTAAGTTCATCTATTGATTGGACAAGTTTACCTACAAAGAACATAACGTTGTCAAATGAAACTTTAAATATTACTGAAGGTGGAACTTATGTTATTTCAGGAAAAACAGAAGCAGGAATAAAAGTAAATACAGAGGCAAATGTTAGATTAATTTTAGCAGGTACAGAAATTAGTAGTTCTGATAATGCCGCAATATATGTAGAGAAAGCAGATAATGTAGAGCTAAACTTACAAAATGGTTCTACCAATATTATAAAAGATAGTAGTACTCATAAAGACACTAATATCGAGGGTGCTATTCATGTAGAAGCGGATCTATTTATAACTGGAGAAGGAAGTTTGGATGTACAGGCTAATTTCCAAGATGGAATAGTTTCTACAGATGATTTAGTAATAGAAAATGGGAAAATAAACATAAAGTCAGTTGATGATGGAATAAGAGGTAAAGATTCGGTAACTATAGTTAATGGAGATATTACTGTAGATGCTAAGGGCGATGGAATAAAATCAAATAATGACACAGATGCTAGTAAAGGTAATCTATTAATAAAAGGAGGAAATATTAATATTTCTTCAGGAGATGATGGAATAAAAGCAGAACAAGCTGTTGTAATTGACGGGGGAACAATAAATATACCAAAATCAGTAGAAGCAATCGAAGGAACAAATGTAACAATAAACGGAGGTCAAATTAATACTTATTCAACAGATGATGGGGTAAATGCTGCAAGTACGAATACAGGAGCGAATATGTTTATTCGTATAACAGGAGGAGACATTACTGTAGAAGTAGGACCTGGAGATACAGATGCATTTGATTCAAATGGAAATATTTATATTACAGGTGGAAAAGTAAATGCAATAGGACAAACTTCAAGATTTGATTTTGATGGAACAATTGAATTTACTGGTGGAACTGTATTTGAAAATGGAACACAAGTTTCTCAAATATCTCAAAGAGGAGCTAGAGGTGGAGCAAGAAGATAATAAATAAAGTTATATTGTAGGAAGTTTATTAGGAAATACTCCATTAATCATAAATAAAAAACTAATGGAGTATTTTAATATAAACTGGATAGGAGGTTTAAGTTGATGAGTTTTGTGGTAATACCGGCATATCAGCCAGATAACAAATTAATAAAATTGCTTCAAGGATTAAGAAAAGAATCTTTGTCTGAAATAATTGTAATTGATGACGGCAGTAAAGATGAATCTGTAAGCATAATAGAACAAGCAAAAGAGTATGCAACAGTTCTTAAACATGAAACAAATAAAGGTAAGGGAGAAGCGTTAAAAACAGCATTTGATTATATTAACAAAAGAGGAGTAGAAGGGGTAGTAGTTACAGCAGATGCAGATGGTCAGCATGCAATAGACGATATCCAAAACGTAACAGATAATGCAAAAAACAATCCGAACAATTTAGTGTTGGGTGTGCGTCAATTTTCTAAAGATATTCCTTTTAGAAGCCGATTTGGTAATATTTTAACTAAATTTGCTTTCAAACTTAATACAGGAAAAAGTGTTAGTGATACGCAGACAGGATTACGCGGATTCCATACAAACATGTTGCCATTTATGTTAGAAATAGATGGAAAAAGATATGAATACGAAATGAATATGTTAACAGAGGCGACTAAAAACTATGAAATATCTGAAGTTCCTATTCAAACTATATACATAGAAGAAAATGAGAGTTCTCACTTTAGACCAATTAAAGATGGGCTAATTATTTATAAAAATTTATTTAAATTTGCATTATCTTCATTATTTGGCTTTCTTGTTGACTATTTAATATATGCTATTGCAATCTTCTTTATTTCAAATATGGGTGTACTCTATGAACTAGTAATAGCTAATACATTAGCAAGATTAGTAAGTGCTACAACAAATTATAAAATTAATAAGACTTTAGTATTCAACAACAAAGGAAGTGTTGCAAAAACAGGACTAGAATATTTTAGTTTAGCAGTATTTATATATTTAGCAGATACTGGATTGTTATACATCTTCCACGATAATTTAGGAATAAACATATACTTAGTAAAAATAGTAGTAGGAATAATATTGTTTATATTATCTTGGTTAGTTCAAAAATATATTATATTTAAAGAGAGGTAAATGGATGAAATTTTTCAAAAAAAAATATGTCTATAGTATAATTTTTTCAATTGTGCTTATAGCGAGTTTTACTTATTCTATGTTAAAAACTTTTGTTCTGTCAGAAACAATATCAACAGTGTCTAACGTAACAGTACAAAAAACTAATAATTTAGCAGTACCAGAAAGTGCAAAGACAACAACGAATAGTTATGTAGATGAAAACATGGAAATAAAGTTAGAACAAATAACAAGTAATGACACACAACTTTATGTAGCAGATATTAAAGTAAATAATCCAGAATTATTAAAGACGGCTTTAGCTAACAATCAATATGGTACAAATGTAACAGCAAAAACATCAGAAACGGCACAAAACAATAATGCGATATTAGCTGTAAATGGTGATTATTATGGAGCTAATTCTACAGGATATGTAATAAAAAATGGAGTAATATATCGTGATACAGTTCGTGATAATGCTTCTAATGGAGATTTAGCGATCTATAAAGATGGAAGTTTTAAAATAATTTACGAAAACGAAATATCAGCCCAACAATTATTAGATGACGGTGTAGTAAATCTTTTAGCATTTGGTCCAGCATTAGTAGAAAATGGCGAAGTAGTTGTCGATGAAAATACAGAAGTAGGGCGAGCTATGTCTTCTAATCCGAGAACATCCATAGGAATTATAGATGAAAATCACTATATTATTATAGTAGGAGACGGAAGAACATCTGAAAGTAAAGGATTATCACTTTATGAACTTGCACAAGTAATGAAACAATATGGAGCAAAAACAGCATATAACCTAGATGGTGGTGGATCATCTTCTCTATATTTTAATGGACAATTAATAAATAAACCAACTACAAATGGTAAAACTATTTCAGAAAGAGCGGTGAGTGATATTGTTTACTTCGGTTACTAAAAACATAACAAAAAAAACATTAATAACATATTCTCTTGTAACGATATTTCTATTTGTTTTTAGTAGAATATATCAGAGCAAAAGTTACGGAGAAATCTCATTTTTTATGAATAATTTATATCTAGTTTCTCTTATAGGTGGGCTTGTATTAGTTACAATGTTGAAACTAATACCGACATTTTCTAGAATAAGTTACAACTTGTGGAATTCTGGAGTTGCAATTATAACTACTGGTTTTCTTCTAAGAGGGATAATAAATTTATCTGGACGTTCAACAACTTTAGATAAGCCATACTGGTATGTTGGAATAATCTTTTTATTAGTTGCAGTAGGAATGATATTTTTTAATAAAAATCAAAGATCTACAGTACAAGATTAGTACTATTATCACTCTTAAATAAATTACAAAAATATAAATAGTAAAAAATATTAATCGTAGTTTATAGTAGTTACGAGAACTAGAAAATATGTAAAATTCTAAGAAATAAAAACATAGTAGATAATAAAATTAATGACAAAAAAACTCTGCAAAACATTTTTATAGTATTTGCAGAGTTTTTTTATTATGAAACGGTATTTTTTATAAATCAATTAAAAAATTGTGCTAAAATAGTATTAAATAAAATGGGGGAAATACAATGACCAGAGCAACTATTTATCATAATCAAAATTGTAGTAAATCAAGAGCGGTAGTAGAGTTGATTAGAGAAAAAGGAATAGAACTAGAAATAATAGAATATTTAGATGGGAATATGACAGAAGATGTGCTGAAAAACTTGTTAAATGAGATGAATGAATTTGCTGATTATTTATTAAGACTAGATCATCCAGAACTATATAATGAAGATTTAGCAAAATCATTAACAGAAAATGAAAAAATAATGTTAATGGTAAAAAATCCTATATTAATAAATAGACCTATTGTGAGAACTCAAAAAGGTGTTCGTTTGTGCCGACCTATCGAAAAAGTTTATGAAATATTATAAAAATGATAGTAAGAAGGGGATACTATGACAAAATTTGTTCCTACGGGGGAAGCCGTACAAGAATTAGTAGGAAAACTCAAAACTGAAAAAAAAACGAGAAGAAACGTATACTCTCATAGAATTGCATAAAAAAATTAGTAAATTTGAACCTGTAATTTGGTATCCGGGAATAATAGGTTTTGGTAAGAAAATGTATAAAACAAAATCAGGGATAGAAGGAGAGATACCTATTTTAGCATTCGCACCTAGACAAAGTAAATTTAGTTTATATTTAGGTACAGATTTTCCTGAGAAAAAAGAATATTTAGACCGTTTAGGGAAATATAAATTAGGAGTAGGGTGTGTTTATGTTAATAAACTAGAAGATATAGATTTAACTGTTTTAGAAGAAATTTTGAAGAAAATTATCGAAAAAGAATAAAACAAGATTATAAACCCATATATTAGAAAATCGTTTTATACAAGAGTTTATAGTAATTATTTATATTAATGTTATGTAAAAATTAAGAACTTTCAAATTAATTTTCTAAAAAATCCTTGCTTAAGGCATACATTTGATATAATATATATTTATAAAAAAATAGAAAGGTATGGAATATATGTGGGGAAATTTTTTGATTGATTACAGTTCATTTTTGTTAAAAACTGTTACTATATTGATTGCCGTATTAATTTTAATGGCATATTCGATGAAAAATAAATTGAAAAAGAAAAATGATAGTGGGAAAGTAGAAATAACAGATTTAACAGAAAAATTGCTAGATCAGAAAGAAAAATTAGAAATAGAGATATTAGGAGAAAAAGAATACAAAAAATTAGAAAAGAAACGTGAAGCGGAAGAAAAGGCAGAAGAAACTGTTGATCCAAAACGTCTATATGTTATAGAATTTGAAGGTAATATTAATGCTGACGAAGTTGATGCATTACGAGAAGAAATAACAGCAATACTTACTATAGCAAATGAAGGTGACGAAGTGTTGCTTAAGTTGGAAAGTCCTGGTGGATCAGTACATGGATATGGTCTAGGTGCATCACAATTAAAACGTCTAAAAGATAAAAATATAAAACTTACGGTTGCAGTTGATAAAGTTGCAGCAAGCGGTGGTTATTTAATGGCTTGTGTAGGTGATGAAGTAGCGTCAGCACCATTTGCTGTTTTGGGTTCTATTGGTGTTGTTGCAGAAGTTCCTAATATTCATAGATTGCTAAAAAAACATGATATCGATGTAGATGTTATGACAGCAGGAGAATATAAACGTACGGTGACCTTACTAGGTGAAAACACTGAAGAAGCGAAAGATAAATTTAAAGAGCAATTGCAAGATATTCATAAATTATTTAAAGATTTTGTAAAAGAAAATCGTCCTAAATTAGACTTAGATAAAGTGGCAACTGGAGAAGCGTGGTATGGAACACAAGCATTAGATCTAAATTTAATAGATAAAATAAAAACTAGTGATGACATTATTTTAGAAGCAATTGATGAAAAAGATGTTTATTTAGTTAAATATGAAGAAAAGAAAAGTATCGTTCAAAAAATTGGTTTACAAGTAGAAAACTCTCTTTTTGCTGTTGTAGCGAAAGTTTTGGACAAAAATACGTGGATAAGATAATAGAAGAATTACATAGAAAGTAGTAGAAAGACTCAAAAATCGAAATCAAAAAGAAATCGATTTTTGGGTCGGTTTTATTTATAAAAAATGTTTCAATAAATCAAGGAATTCACATATTTATGGAACGTGCTATGTAAATTTTTTTATAACAGAGAAATTCACACACTTCTGAAACTTAATACGATTGGCAAATATCCACGCCCTGGTTTTAGTTAATTAGAAATTCACATACTTCTGAAACAATTTATCATCTAAATAACTAGAAGAATGAGTTTTAGTTAATTAGAGATTCACATACTTCTGAAACATAAGTATTGATATTATTGGATAGCGTCTTGCTTTAGCTAATTAGAAATTCAC
>CAMEOL010000044.1 GCA_945929765.1 uncultured Gemella sp. | reverse complement strand
ATTTCATAATAAATAGCCCTCCAAAATTTGTCCAAATTTTGGGGGCTATTACCAACTTAGATAGTGGTTTTTTGCTTATTTTTTATTTTTCATCTACTACATATGGTAATAGAGCCATGTGACGTGCTCTCTTGATAGCTGTAGTTAACATTCTTTGATACTTAGCTGAAGTACCTGTTACACGACGTGGTAAAATTTTTCCACGCTCTGAAATGAATTTTTTAAGTAATTCTGTATCTTTGTAGTCGATTGTTTCTACGTTATTTTTTGTGAAATAACATACTTTTTTACGACGACGCATGTTGTTACGACGATTGTTAAATTGTGCCATTTTGCTTTTCCTCCTATATAATTAATCTTCTTTAAACGGATTTACTACGTCCTGTAAAAAATCATCATCTAAATTACTTGGGAAATCTTCCCCAAAATCTGAAAATGATGAATTATCGTTCATAAAATCTTGCATTGCTGCATTATTATTCGTGCTTTGTCCACCAAAATTAGAAAAATTATTTTGTTGTGGTTGATTGAAGCCCATAGCTCCAAATCCATTATCTTGTTGACGATGTGTATTAGATTTTGACTCTAAATACTGAATAGTCTCTGCTACTACCTCTGTAGCATAAACCATATTACCATCTTTTCCTTGATAATTTCTAGTTTGAATTCTACCTTCAACACCTATTAAACTACCTTTAGCCAAAAATCTTGCCATATTTTCTGCTTGTTTTCTAAAAACTACGCAACTGATAAAATCGGCATTTCTTTGCCCATCTTGACTAGAAAATTGTCTATTTACAGCAATTGTAAAATATACCATAGGTATATTCGTACTAGAATATCTAAGTTCCGGATCTTTAGTTAAGCGACCTACTAATACTACGTTATTAATCAAGACTTTTCCCTCCTAATTATTTTTCTAATCTAACTACGATGTGACGAATAATATCTGAGTTGATTTTTGCTAAACGATCAAATTCTTTTGTAGAAGCATCAGTTTCTGAAGTTAATTCTACTACATAGTAGTAAGCATCTGAAAAATCTTCGATTTCGTAAGCAAGTTGTTTTTTACCTAACTCTTTTACTTCTCCAATTTCAGCACCTTCTGAAAGAATTCCTACGAATCTGTCTACTAGAGCTTTTTTAGCTTCTTCTTCAATACGTGGTTGAACAGCAAACATTACTTCATATTTTCTCATGTGTGTTATACCTCCTTGTGGTCTTTGCGACTCTCTACCTAATAGAGAGTAAGGAGTAATAAAATTACTCGAAAAATATTATATCAATAATTGTTTAATATTGCAATAGTTTTGCTATATTATTTTAATTTAGATTTGTAGTGTTACAATAGATGTGCACCAAATAACAAAAAAATTCGCTATCATAGAAAATACTACAAATAAAAAAGAGTTACTCTTATGAAAATTATCATAACAGAAAATCTAAAACCATAATTATCGTATGCTTTAAACACGGGTATTACTAACGAAAATTAAATTCTAAAATAATATTAGTTGTATAATAAATTCGATTGCGATAAAAGCAACAACCGAATAATTTTTTATGTAAAATTAATTTTATTAGGTTATTAAATTTTTTGTCTGCTGCGCAATAATATTTTTATTTTTTAGCCTCAACATTTAATAGATAGCTGTAATAGTAAAAGAAATGAGAAAAATGAAATTCTTCATTTCCCTCATTTCTAAAAACATTTAAATAATTATTTGCGTTGATATTATTTTAAAATATGCATTATTTATTTTCTATTTGATTGATTTTTTCTTTCATATAAGCTATTAATTCATCTCTAAAATCAGTTTTTAAAGCAAAATCAATAGTAGTTTTTATAAATCCATCTGTTTCTCCAACGTCATAGCGAGAACCATCAAAATCATAAGCATAAACTTTTTCTTCTTCGTTTAACATTTGGATAGCGTCTGTTAACTGTACTTCTCCACCTGCTCCTACAAATTTCTTTTCTAAATGTTTAAATATACCCGGTGTTAATACATAACGGCCTAGTATAGCTAAATTTGATGGTGCAGTTCCCTTAGCTGGTTTTTCAACAAATTTATTTACCTCGTAAAGTCTTTCTTCTTTTCCTTTTGGATCTATAATTCCGTAACGATGCGTTTGGTTATCATCTATTTTTTGGACACCTACAATCGAGCAACCTGTTTTTTCGTAATTATCTATTAGTTGTTTTGTTGCCGTATCTCCATCACTAATAACAATATCATCTCCTAAAAGTACAGCAAAAGGTTCTTCACCGATAAAACTCTTTGCAGTTAATATTGCATCTCCTAATCCTGCCATTTCTTTTTGACGAACATAGTATATATTAGCTAAATTCGTAGGATATTTTATTTTTTCTAATAAATCTAATTTCCCTTTTGCTTCTAATTCTCGTTCTAATTCAACATTTTTATCGAAATGGTCTTCTATTGCTCTCTTTGGTTTACCTGTAACAATAATAATATCTTCTATTCCTGCTGCTACTGCTTCTTCTACTATATACTGCAATGTAGGAGTATCTATAATTGGCAACATTTCTTTTGGAATAGCTTTTGTTGCAGGTAAAAATCTAGTTCCATATCCTGCTGCAGGTATGACTGCTTTTCTTACTTTTTTCATTTTCTTCACCTTTATTTAATAAATTTTACATAATTATAACATTTTTTTTTGAAATTGAAAATACTTTAATCTAGAATATGAACAAATAATAAACATTATAACGATTATTTCATTGATAACAGAAAAAATTTCATCTTTAATATTCTAACTAAATAGATATAATATTAACATATTATGCGTATTATTAAATTAATTTAATAATAATACATAAAAAATACTAATAAAAAAGTGTGTATATACATCTAACATTAAGCAAACAAAAGGTATCTAACATTGAAATACCTTCCGAATATATCTCTGTTCGATACCTATAGTAATTTAATTATCTAATGTTCCAAGTGTTAATTCTGTAGTCTGCTCCTTGCCATCCCTAAAATAAGTAACTATGACTTTATCTCCTATCTTCGTATTTTCAAATAAATACTTACGTAGATCAGCAGCATCCTCTATCGTTGTATTGTTGAATTTTGTTATAACATCATACTGTTTTAAACCAGCTTTAGCAGCAGCACCATTTTCTACAACTTCTTTTAAAACAACACCTTTTCTATTAGGGTCATATTTTAAAGTTCCTTCTACTAGTTCACTATTTAGTGCCGATATAGCTTCTAATTGAACTCCCAATGCAGGTCTTGTTACTTTTCCTGTCTTTTCTAATTGTTCTGTAATTATTTTTACTTCATTCGACGGGATCACAAAACCGATACCTTCTGCTGTTGTTTCTTGTCCCGCGCTAGTTATTTTCAACTCATTTATTCCAATTAGTTCACCTTTATTATTTATTAATGCTCCTCCACTGTTTCCAGGATTTATTGCAGCATCTGTTTGAATAACTGTTTGGTACCAGTCATAATTGCTATCTTTATCTATGTCTATCGGTATTTGTCTTTCTGTAGCAGAAACAATACCTTTAGTAACAGTATTAGATAAAGAAATATTTAGTGGTGATCCTATAGCTAATGCAGTTTCTCCTACTGCAACTTCATCACTATTAGCAAAATCCATCACTACATTTATCTTATCAGAACTAACTTTCAAAACTGATAAATCCGTCCAAATATCGCTCCCTACAACTTCTGCATCAATATTAGTTCCATCGCTTAGTACTACTCCTATTTTTTGTGCACCTGTAACAACATGATTATTAGTTACGATATAAGCAAAATTACCTTCTTTTTTATAAATAACTCCACTTCCGTTCGAAACAGCTTTTAAACCATTCTTCTCTGCATTTCCTCCTAAAATATCGCTAATAGACTTTGAAGTAGTCGTTTGTTGATAATTAATAATAGAAACAACTGCATCCTTAGCCTTAGAAACAGCAGCTATTGTAATTTCTTGATTTTCCAATTCTTTTTCGGAAACCGCAACTCGAGATGTAGCCACTGTTCTAGTGTAATTAGCAAAGCTTTGAACAGCAAAAACACTCATCGCCCCTACAAAAAAAGCTAATAAAACTAGAAAAAAAGTTTTTAAAGAACTTTGTTTTTTAGTTTTTTCTAAATTAGAATTTTCTTGTTCTATACTATGATAATGTTGTATTTCTTGATTATTAAACTGATTATTAACGTTTTCGTTAAAGTTATTTTGTTCATTGTTATTATTCATTATTATCCCTCCATACAGTTAAATATTGTATCATTAATACTTAAAAGTTAACTTAAAATTTTATTATTTATTCCCGTTGTTTAGAATAACTGTCAATGTTATAATATAAATATCATTTATTGGAGATATTTTTTATGAAAAGAAAAAATTATTTTATCGCATTTTATAGTTTATTAGTAACGTTTCTATACGTTTATACATTAAATATTAGTCTTGATCTAACAAAACAGCTAAATTTTATAAATATGATAATTATGTTTAGTTGTTTTGTTGTTTGGCTTTATTCTTGGTATTTGTTTTTTGTTAAAGATATACTAAAAAGTGATCAAGTAGAACGAAACAGAATTTCTTTAGTTCTAGTTTTGCTAGCGATTATATTATTTTATTATAATCCTCTACCTTTCCCTAATAATTATTATATTCAAATAGATAGATTCTATTATTTTATTATTAATATAATATTTATTATTTCCTTTATAATAATTGCTAGGAAACTTAAATTTTTTATCGCCGGTATTCTAACTTTAATTCCGTTAACTATAAATAATTACTTTGTTAATATACAAAATGATAGTTCCTTTTTTGATAAGTATCCATATTTTACGGTAGCAGCTATAATTATTCTTTTATTCTCACTTTTTGGATACAAACAAATGAACAGCAAAAAAAAATAATTATTTAGAACTATATAAAAAAATGAGGGATGACCTTTTATTCATCTCTCATTTTTATTATCGTCCCTGGTAAAAACCGTAAAATTCAACGTTTATAATTATTCTATTGTCTATAACCTCTACTAACTATACCAACCCTATTCATCTTTTTATTACTTAAGTTACATCTTAGTCATTTACTTTAACTAAATATTTTTTGCATGCATCTGCATAGAAACCTTTTAAATCTCCCGCTTCTACCAATTTTAACTGTTCATCATCTACAATATAATCAGTATCTGCTTCCATAACAGCTAAAAGTCTTTCACAAGTATCTAAGAAATGATCTTCACCTTCATTTATTACATAACTTATATTTTGTTTTGCTAAAAAAGGAACAAATACTTGTTGAAAAGCACCTTGATTCAATTTATAAATTGTATTATCACCATTTTCTAGCTTTAATTCTACATTTTTTTCTAAAAATAACTTCGCTTTATTATAACTAGTAAAAAATTGCATAGCTAGTGTTCCTTTATGCTCAATAATAATAGGTAACACCCACCCTTGTTTGTAACTCTCTTTATCCAAAATAACAAAATGTTCTTTCATATTCCAAAATTCGTTAGCAATATTATAAAATGCTAAACGCCATCTATCATCTCCGACAGATAAACTTTTAAATGCCGCTATTTGTGCTAATAATTTCTTTTCTTGCATAAGTGCTCCTAACTTAATTTAATTCTATAATTGTTCCTATTCTCTTGTCTGTGCCAACGTCTTTTCTATAAGAAAAGAACTGATCATTATTATCTACTGTACATAGATTTAAATCTGTAATATTTTTCTCTACAATGCCTGATCGTACCAAAAGTTCCCTATTTATTAATCCAAGATCTAAATAGTAATTATCGTCTCGGAATGAAAAATAATTGTTTATATTTAAAGTAGAAAATTTTTCAATTAACTCTTGTGATACATTATACCACTTTTTTGAAATATACGGACCAATTAACACTTCAATATTTTCTAATTTAGAACCAAACTCTGTTACAAATATATCTACTACACCGCCAACAATATTCTCATAAGTACCTCTCCAACCTGCATGAGCTAATCCAACAATAGCATTGACAGAATCAAAAAATACTACTGGAACGCAATCTGCAGTAAAAATTAATAATGGCTGATTTTTATTTTTTGTTACTAAGGCGTCATATTCTCCTACATTGTTAATAGTATTTTTTTTAACAATAAAAACATCATTACTATGTACTTGAGTAGCATATGTTAAGTTACTTACAGTAAAATCATATTTACTTAACTCACTTTTTAAATTACTTATATCTTTTGCATTAATTGATTTTTGTGTAATTGCTATTTTAAAATTATCTTTTTGAAAAAAGTACAAATTCTCAAGTTTTTTCATATCATTCTCCTAAATACCTATATACATATATTATATTATAGCCAATTTAATTATAAAAGTAAACCATTCTAAAATTCGAAAACAATTAATAATTAACAAACATTAAATTAACTATAAACTTCTATAAATAAGATTTTTTTATAACTCATTTATAAAATAAATTTTTATTTATAAACAATTAAATTTTACTATTCTATTATAATATAGTAAAAATCATTATTTACAACCTCTCCTAGAAAACGCTTGACATTTTTCTGAAATTAATTTAATATAAATAATGTAAACGCTGAACAAAATATCGGTGGTTACTTTTGGTAGGAAGTAATCAAAAAACGTTTAGCAAAAATTATTTAATAATAAAGGAGAAATAATATGGACGTATTTTTAAGCGTTATTCCTATAGTGGTACTAGTTTGGATGATGACAAAGAAGAAAAGTATTCCTTCGCACATAGCTTTACCACTTACTGCACTATTTGTGTATGTTATCCACCTGGCATGGTTCAAGACTGACTTTACTTTGCTAAATTCAGGATTAATTACAGGATCTCTTGCAGTACTAACACCAATCACTGTAATTGCTGGTGCTGTACTATTTAATAGATTTCAACAATTATCAGGTTGTCAAGATGTAATTAACAAATGGTTAGAATCTATAACTAAAAATCCAATAGCTCAATTTATGATTATCGGATTCGCATTTGCATTTATGATTGAAGGAGCTTCTGGATTTGGTACTCCAGCAGCTATTGCAGCACCTATATTAATAGGGCTTGGCTATCAACCCATTAAAGTTGTTATTGCAGTTTTAGCATTTAACTCTGTTCCGGTATCATTTGGTGCAGTAGGTACTCCTACATGGTTTGGATTTGGATCATTAGGATTATCACCAGAATTAATTACAGAAATAGGATTAAAAGCTTCTATAGTTCACTTAGTAGCTGGTATGGTTGTTCCTGTAATGGCATTATTATTCGTCTTCGAATGGAAAGAAGTTAGAAAAAATTTAATATTTATTTACCTTTCTGTTTTTGCGTGTGCTATACCTATGACGCTATTAGCAACAATTAATTATGAATTTCCTTCTCTAATCGGTGGAGCTATCGGGTTCTTCACTTCAGTATTCTTAGCACAAAAAGGTGTAGGATTGTCTAAAGAATCAGTGAACTTAGTTGAAGAATATTCTACAGTAATCGAAAAAGTTCCTACAAAAGATGTCTTTAAAGCATTATTACCTACTATCGTATTAATTTTAATTTTAGTAATAACTCGTATCCAACAATTAGGAATTAAAGGATTATTAAGAACATCTGAAATATTATTCGAAACAGACCTTGGATTTGCAAATCTTACTGTTACAAAAGCATTTAAAGTGTCTTTAACGAACGTACTTGGAACAAAAGAAGCTGAATCTTACGAATTATTATATGCACCGGCATTAATACCATTCTTCTTAACAGTTTTCCTTCTAGTTGCTCTTTATGAACCTATGAAAGGAAATGTAGGACGTATGTTAAAAGATGTTCTAAGTCAAATAAAATTACCGTTTCTTGCTTTATTAGGTGGTGTAATTATGG
>CAMEOL010000043.1 GCA_945929765.1 uncultured Gemella sp. | reverse complement strand
TCAAATCTTGTGCTTTATTTTGGACTAATTTTCCCTTTTGGGTCAGCCCCTTTATCTTTTGAAGCAATTAATTGTATATTTATTTTTTAATATTTAACTTCATTAGCACTCTTTCCTGTAGAAATAACTTCTACAGCTGCATCTAACGCTCCAGAAACAAGATTTTCTATCGCACTAGTTGTATAAAATGCTGTGTGTGGAGTATATATTATATCATCCCTACTTATTAACGATTTTAATAAATCATCATTTAACTTACTAGATGAAAGATCACGTGGCACAAAGTTATGCTCATTTTCATAAACATCTAGTCCAGCTCCTAGAAGCTTTCCGCTGTCTAGCGCTCGCAATACAGCTTCTGTATCAACTAAAATTCCTCGAGCTGCATTTATTAAAATTGAATTTTCAGGCATTTTAGCCAAAAAGTCATCATTTATTAGATACTTGTACTCAGCTGTTGCTGGAATATGTAAAGAAACAACATCTGATTTTCTAGCTAATTCATCTAAAGAAACATAAGTCAAAATTTCTTCATTTTCTTTGTTCGGATAAACATCGTAACCTAAAACTGTAGCTCCTAACCCCTTAAATAATCTTGCAGCTTGAATACCGATTCTTCCTGTCCCAATTATTCCTACTGTCATCGTTCTAAGTTCACGAGAAAGAATTTCTGGTCGCCAAGAAAAATTGTTTTTTTCTACACGATTCATTATTTTTTTATAGTTTCTACTTAAATATAGTGTCATACCTACTACATGTTCTGCAATAGCGTTCGGAGAGTAAGAGGGCACATTCGTTAATTTTATACCATATTCTTTTAACAGATTTAAATTATATATATCATACCCCGCTGAACGTGTTGCAAAAACCTTTACCCCTTGCTCCTTAGCAAAACTATATATATCATCTTCTAAAGTTTTATTTTGAGCAAAAACAGCACCATCCACACCCGACAATAATTCGATATTTTCTAAAGTTAATGGATCTTCAGTAATTATTATTTCAATTTCACTGTTATTTTTACGCCATTTTTCTAATGCATTTTTCTCATCTTCACGTAAATTAAATATTGCTAATTTCATATTAATCTCCTTATTAAAAGTTATTCAAATTTATCAAACATAAAAATATCACGTTTATATAATTTTACTATTTTAACAAGTATAAAATCAATAACAAATGCCATCACAAATAAAGCAACAAAATAAATACCAAAAATTGTTATAAACTTAGTAGTAGCTGACCCCTGCATAAATTCTGCCGCAGCAAAAGGTCCTACAAATCCCGAAAGACCGAATCCTGCTGAAGCTGGCGTTCCTTGTATATTAAACATATAGGCAAGAACTCCCGCAAAAATGGCATTTAGTATTAATGGAACGTTCGAAATCGGGTGTTTTATCCAATTTGGTAAAAACATCTTCATAGATCCTGCAAAAATACTTATTGGTATCCCTACTTTGTTAACACGCATTGTTCCAATAACCAAAGTTGCAGCTGCCGAAGCAACACCTAAGTTAGCCGCACCAGAAGATAGCCCTTGTAATCCTATCGCCATAGCTACTGCTACTGTCGATACTGGCGATACTATTATTATAGAGAAAGTAACTGCTATTAAAATACTCATCATTAAAGGTTGTAACGTTGTAAAATTAGCAACCATATTACCTATTGCTGTAGTTATCATTTTTATATAAGGTAAAATTAAAAGACCGATTGTTCCTACTATAGAAACTAAAGATGCAGGTAACAATACTATATTCAATGTTCCAAATTTACCACGAACCGCTAATAAAAACAACACCGCTAACGCAGCTACGATCATAGTATTAATTAGATCACCTATTCCCGCTATAATTAATTTTCCTTCTACTGATCTAATAGATCCTGAACCTATGAAAGAAACTACTCCAGCCATAGCTACTTCTAATGGTTGCATTTTAAATTGTAATGCCACCAAAACTCCGATTAGCGCCGGTGTGACTAATTGTGATAAATTAAGCACAAATAATAACGTTTGTAAAAATTCATTTTGTGTTGCAAATAATTTAAGTATTCCACCAACGACTGCGTTAGGTAAAAGACCTGCTATAATACCTACTGCAACACCATTTAGCACTCTACTACTAAACTCTTTAAATGTTATTTTTTCCATAAAATAACCTACCTTTCTATATAATTAGTATTCTTAAAAAAATACTATTATCCAATTATATCATAATCTCTCTATTCCACATATAATATACTATGAAATAAATATAATTATAAAAAAAATTCGTTTATTACTGTGATAAATAATCACAACAAAAAACGAATTTAATTTATAAAAAGTTATTTAATTATTTTTTTAATAAATCGCGAATTTCTTTAAGCAATTCTTCTTTAGCATCAACTTCTGGTGCTTCTTCAGCAACTTCTTCTGATTTAATTGCTTTGTTTTTAGCTGTATTAATAGCTTTAACAAAGATAAAGATAGAAATCGCTACTACTAAGAAATCAAATACTGTTTGGATAAAGCTTCCGTACTTGATTCCATTCCATACTAACGCAGTGAAGTCTGGTTGGTTAGGGAATAGTAATAATATTATCGGCATAATTATATCAGCAACTAAAGATGATACAATTTTCCCAAATGCAGCTCCGATGATAACCCCGATAGCTAAATCTAGAACATTACCTTTTAAGGCAAACTCTTTAAATTCTTTTAACATAATAACATGTCCTTTCATAAATAAAAAATAAATTTTAAATATGGTATTAAAACCGTATTAAATTATAACAAAAATAAAAAAAATAATCTATTAATTTGCTCACGATATTATTTTTTTCTATTCACAAAATAATATATAAATATTTAAAAATTACAATATAAAACAAAGGTGAAAACATATGCTCACCAACTATTATAGACTACAAAGAGCTGATGACACATATATTTTCACGCATTTGAATTATAAAACTTGTTAACTAGATTCTTTGTTTAAAACTTACCATTTTATCAATATATAACTAACATCATCAAGTTAAATTATATAATCTACTAAAAACTCTTTAGTTCTAGCATTTTTTGGATTAGAGAATAATTCAGAGGCACTACCACTTTCTACTATTTCTCCACTTTCCATGAAGTATACTTTATTGCAAACATCTCGGATAAAAGAAAGCTCATGAGATACTATAATCATAGTAACTTTAAACTCATCTTTTAAATTTCTCATAAGAGCCATAATTTCTTTACTGCTTTCTGGATCTAAAGCACTTGTAGCCTCATCAAATAAAATAACTTTATTGTCCATAGCAAGAGTTCGTGCTATAGCTACTCTTTGTTTCTGACCTCCAGATAAATTACTTAAAGATCTTTCTTCAAAGCCCGCTAAACCTACACTTTCTAGTGATTTCTTTGCTTTTTCTATAGCTTCTTGTTTTGATATTTTCTTTACAATTACCAATGTTTTATAAACATTCTCTAACACATTCCAATGATTAAACAAGTTAAAATGTTGAAATACCATCCCTATTTCACTACTTATTTCATTTTTTACTACAAAATCTTTATTTGAACTAATAACATTATCTTTATAAATTATTTCTCCACTATCTATTCCAGATAGACCTGCTATCGAACGCAAAATTGTTGATTTACCACTTCCACTTTTACCGATTAAACCAACAATTTCTCCTTCGTTTATATTAAGAGAAACATTTTTTAAAATTTTATTACCATTAATTAATTTACTAACATTATTCAAAATTAACATAACATTCCTCCTAATTTTTTATAGCATATTTTTTCTCTAAAACGTTAAAGATAAATACTATTATTGCTGTTAAAGCTAGATATATAATGAACGCATAAATATAAGGTGTAATACTTGCTGTTCTGTTAGCTATTTGTTTCGTTAATAATAATATTTCTGTTATCGCTAAAACATTTATTAACGATGTATCTTTTACTAAAGCTATTGCTTCATTAGTTAAACTTGGCAACGTAATTCTTATAGCTTGTGGAATTATTATATATATTGCTCTTTGCCACGGAGTATATCCTAAAATATAGCTTGCTTCATATTGTCCACTATCTATACTATCTATTCCACCACGTAATATTTCTATTAAATATGCCAAGGAGTTAATAATAAATGTAATTATAGCACATGTTAATGCTGACACACTTATTCCTAAAACAGGAAACAACCCGTAGTAAAAGAAGAACAATTGTAACATTAGCGGGCTTCCTCTAAATATCCACGTATAAATTGACATCACTTTATTTATTAATGGATTTTTTCGCAAATAAACAGTCGATATAACAACTGCTAACGGAAATGCAAATGCTACCGTTAAAACATACACTATAAGCGTATTATATATTCCGTCCATTATTCCTAAAAATGTACCTACTTTGCTCTCTCCCGTATTAGGATCAGCTCCCAACCATTTTTCTTCTAATTTTGAGATAGTACCGTCTTCTTTAGCTTCTTTTAGAAACTCGTTAATCTCTTTTATTAACTCCGTATTTCCTTTTTTTGCAGCTACTGCAAAATCAGCCGCTTCTAATATATTACTCGAAACATAAATGTTTATATTTTCTTTTTTACTAATGTAACGAGCTACTATTTCGTCTATAATTACCGCATCAACATTTTTGTTTTTTAAAGCTAACATTGCTTGGTTATAATCAGGATAAGCTTTTATTTCACCAAAGTTACTCTTTCTATCCGTAGCCATCTTTTCTGCACTACTATTAGCCTGAACAGCTACTACCTTACCTTTCATATCATCAAAGGTGTTATACTGTGTTTCTTTTAATGATACAATCACTAAATTATCATCCAAATATTTATCAGATAATTCCATAGCTTCTGCTCGTTCTGGAGTATGAGTTAACCCATTCCATACTAAAGTTAAATTTCCATTATTTAACTCTACTTCTTTTGTATCCCAATTTATCGCTCTAAACTCAATTTCTTTACCTTTTCTTTTAGCAAACTCATTCGCAAGATCGATGTCAAAACCAGCAAAATTACCGTTTTCATCGACGTATCCTATCGGTGCGAAAGTTGGATCAAGACCGATTACTATTTTTTCGTTAGCCGATATAGGTTTCAACCCACTAGCTGTAAGAAAAAATAATAACAACGAAAATATAGTTATAAATACATTTTTTATACCTCGTCCTTTTTTCATGTACATCACCTCTCTTAAAATTTTGTTATAATTTGAAAATTACTTAATTATAGGTAAACCAAATATTAACTTGCGTTTATTTTAATATATTATTGTATATTTGTAAACAAAAAAACCTAATTACAAGCTATTTATAACATTTTTCAAACAATAGTAGTAGTTCAAAAAGTAAAAAACATATTATTAGTAAGAAATTAATTATAATAGTCTACTACTAATTAAAATAACTATATAAAGTTTCTTCCAAAAACTATATAAAGATAATTCAACTAAATTAAAATTTTATCACTATTTTTCTATACTATCCTAGAATAATCAAAATATGGAAATCTTTTCTTAAATGGTTATTTTACATTATAAAAAAATAATATATAATATACTTATGAAAACCTTTTATCAGGAGAAAAACTTATGAAAAAACTTTTAGAACCTTTTACTTTACCAAATGGTGTAACAATAAATAATAGAATAGTTATGGCTCCTATGACTACATGGGGGAGCAACAATGATAATAGCGTTTCTGATGAAGAAATCGCCTTTTATACACGTCGAGCAAAAAATTTAGGAATGCTAGTGACCGGTTGCACTCATGTTGCATATAACGGAATAGGATTCGAGAATGAATTTTCTGCCTATGACGATAAATTTTTACCTGGCCTAACTAAATTAGCGACAGAAATAAAAAAGCATAACACTAAAGCAATTGTTCAAATAAATCACGCAGGAAATAAAGCATTACAACATCTTATTAAGGATGCAGACGTCGTAAGTTCTAGTAATATAGAAACTTTAGATACTGAGTTTGCCGCTAGTTGTAAAACTAGAGCACTAACAGAAGAAGAGATAGAAACAATAATTAAACAATTCGGACAGACAACAGAAAGAATGATTAAGGCTGGTTTTGACGGGATAGAAATTCACGGAGCACACGGATTTTTAATACAAAACTTCACTTCTCCATACTTTAATAAAAGAAAAGATAAATGGGGAGGTACTTTGGAAAATAGACTTAAATTCCCACTAGAAATAGTTAAAGAAATAAAATCTATAACAAAAAAATACAACAAACCTGACTTTATTATCGGTTATCGATTATCTCCAGATGAACCGATGAAAGACGCTTTACGTATAGAAGATACTTACAAGCTAATTGACGAGTTAGTTAAACTAAATATAGATTACTTACACATATCACTCCCTAAAGCATTAACAGACTGTCCAATTAACCACCCTAACGAAACATACCTAGATTTATTAACAAAACATATAGCTAATCGTGTGCCAACAATTGTTGCTGGAACGCTAAAAACTAGCGAAGAATGTGTAGAAGCGATTAAAAGAGGGAGTGATTTTGTCGCATTAGGGCGTATACTAGTAAATGATCCTGACTGGCTAGAAAAAGTAGCTACAGCCGAAGAAAATACCGTTAATAAAAAATTAAACTTAAAAAACGTAGAAAAACTTGCTTTACCAAAAAAACTAGTAGAAGAAATCATAAAAAATGTCGGATGGTTCGAAATAGAATAATACCTCTTACTTAAAAAGAAAATATAAAATCAGGCTTTCTATAATATATATTAAAACACGTAAAAATATAAATAAACTTTAATTTATAATACACTAAGTAACTTACAACAATATATTCTAATTAATAATTATGTTGTATTCTCTTAGTTATTATAAAACTTTATATTTTCACGTGTTTTTTATATTATTTTTATATCGCTCAACCAAATTATGCAGCTAAACTTTTAATTTCACTATATTGTTTCAAATCTGTAAACAACTCGGCAGTATAAGGATTTCTTTTTGTTTTTATTACTTTATATATCATATAAACAAAAACTCCAATATTAAATGCTAACGCAATAAAACTTACCCAAAAATAAATTTTAGGATCATAAGTTGTATCTACTCTAAACATACTATTATCTTGGAATCTAGGGAACGTTTGGGCAAACATACACCAAATAGCTAATGTCTGCGCACGATGTTGTAACCACGCACCTTTCCCTACAGTAAACGAACAAAGTGTCGGAGCTAACAACAATGCAAAACCACAATACCAAGAATGATGAGGTAAACAATTATAAGTATAAGCAAAATTCCATAAATCATACGCTACAATCCAAAACCACAGCATATCAGGCCACAACATGTCCTGACTTTTATCTTTTGCTGTAGATTTTCTTATACAGATACCGAACTAACCTGTTATTGTAATTATATTGAGAATTCCTGCCGCCGCATTCATATAATTCCAACTTCCACCCATTAAATTAAAAACAGTATCTGGCGCACCTTGTTCTTGAACTTGCGTTAATATTTTATAAGTGTTCCCTACCTCAATATCACGTAAACAAGCTTCTAAAATGTTTATAGCTAAAATTACTGGCGGAAACAATAATGCCCATTTATAATCTTTTAAATACCACTTAGTTCCGTCTTTTCGTGTTCCTCCAAGAAATCTAATAGCCCAAAAACCTATACATCCTGCCACGGCAGAATATACTTTTGCCACGTGGAACCAGTCTGTATAAGATTTTCCTTTAAGAACAGTAAACCAAAGCATAGATAATACTATCGGAAAAATTACAAAAAAGATAAAACCTAATGCTTTCGATCTTCTTGAAATTTCGTTAAGAATAAACAGCATCATAAATACTATTATCCACACGCCCCACATAACCCATGTTAATGTCAATATAAAAATATACAAAAAGGACAAAATAAAAATGTACACTCA
>CAMEOL010000042.1 GCA_945929765.1 uncultured Gemella sp. | reverse complement strand
GTCGCTGGCTGATTTCTCCCTTCGCTTCCAGCTCGTGACAAATCTAGCCACCTATTTGCTACTAATTTGATTTTTGTGGTTGAATTAACCTGCTCAGTCGCTGGCTGATTTCTCCCTTCGCTTCCAGCTCGTGACAAATCTAGCCACCTATGAGAAGCTTACTTCTAAACTCCTCTGCGCATCAAAGATGCTTGACGAGTTAAGAATTAACCTTGACCATCGCAGGTCTTATAACTCTATCTTTAAGTTTGTAACCTTTTTGGAAAGTTTCTAACACTACTCCACTTTCTTGTTCGCTATCGCTATCTTGCATTACTGCCTGGTGGAAGTTCGGATCGAATTGTTGCCCGTTAGGTTCAATTACTTCTACACCTTCACTATTAAGTGCATTTTGTAGACCTTCATAGACCATCTGAACACCTTTTAATAAGGCGGCATTCGCTTCTGTCTCTTCCGTTGATGCTAATGCTCTTTCTAGATTGTCTAAACTAGGTAAAATTTCTGTTACTACTTTTTGACTTTTATATTTGTTATTTGTTTCTATTTCTTGATTTTTTCGTTTTTTAAAGTTTTCAAATTCTGCATACAACCTTAAATACTTATCTTCTGCAGCTTGAACTTCTCCTTCAAGTTTTAGTACTTTCGCTTCTAACAGTTGTTCGATACTTTGTTCAATTTCTTCTTCTGATGTATCTTCTGTTGTCGGTTCAACAACTTCTTCTTTCACTTCTTCTACTAACTCTTGTTGCTCTTTGTTATTTTCAGTAGTCATTTCTACCTCCTATTATTTTAAGTTATTGTTTAAGTTATCTTTAACACATGTTATGAGTGCCATAACTTTCTTGTAGTCCATTCTTTTCGGTCCAAAAACAGCAATAACTCCTTCTCCACGTTCTGTATTATATTTACTAGAAACTAGAGAGAGATCATCTATGTTGCCCAATGCAAGTTCTTGTCCTATTTTTATAGAAGTTTCTTTCCCATTAAAATTACTGTCAATTAAATCGACAATTTTATCTTCTTCTAACAATGTTACTACTTCTTTTAACTTATCTAAATTATCTATATCAGGCTGTTTAAGTAAATTATACTTACCACCTAAAGCTATAGTTTTTTTAATTTTATTTTTCAACAATCTTTCTAACGCTACAACTATTAAGTCATAATTGTTTATACGATCTTTCAAGTAGTTCTCTAATTCTTTTTGAATAAGAATATGAGCTTGTGCCATATCTACGTCATAAAAATACATTTTTAGCAATTTATTTACTTCCGAAATATCTTCATCTGTAAAATCCGCATCCATCTTATAATTTTGTTGGAATACTTCGCCAATATTAGTGATTAATATAACCAAAATACTGCGACTACTCAATAAAATTAATTCAATTTTATTAATCCTCTTATCCGTCCTTGTCGGCGCCAAAATTACAGCGGTACAATTAGTTAAATCAGAAAGAACTATCGCATTTTTTTCTAAAAAATTATCTTCAGAATAAACGTTCTCTTCAAGAATCTTCTTCAACTTAGAAGAATCTTGTTGCGTTATTTCATATTCGCTTTTTATATAATCAACATAGTAACGATATCCCTTTTCTGATGGTATTCTCCCCGAGGAAGTGTGAGTCTTCATAATGAACCCTTCTTTCTCAAGTTTACTCATATCGTTTCTAATTGTTGCTGAACTGAATTTTATATCTTTTGATATATGTTTAGATCCAACAGGCTGATTAGTATTAATAAAATTTTCTACTATAGATTGAAGAATAAGTACTTGCCTATCTAATAACATAGTAATCACCTTCTTTTATTTATGATTAGCACTTTAACTGTTAGAGTGCTAATTCATATTTATAATATTATCACTTAGGTCAAAAAAAGTCAACACATTTTGTTTAATTTTTTTGACTTTATTTGACTTATTTTTTCTAAATTGTTGAAACTCTGATATATAAGCATTTTTTATAGAATAAATTTTATTTTCTTTTTAAATATGGTATAATTGTTCAATAAAATTATTTTTAAGGAGAACTTATGATAACAGCAAAAAATATTATTATTGATCCACATGCTACTTTAAGAGAAAGAGCAAAAGAAGTTAACTCACCTATTTCGCAAGAAGACAAAGAAACTTTAAAAAAATTATTAGAATACGTAATCGCTTCTCAAGACGATGAATTATGCGAAAAATATAATCTAAAACCTGGAATCGGACTTGCAGCCCCTCAAATAAACGTTAGTAAAAGAATGATTGCTGTTCATATACCTGATGATGAAAATCCAAAAAACACAGTATCATACGCTCTATACAATCCAAAAATAATATCACACTCTGCATCTAAATGCTACTTATCAGGAGGAGAAGGGTGTCTTTCTGTCGACAAAGAAATTAAAGGTTACGTACCTAGATATTCTAAAATAAAAGTTATTGGTTATAACGAAAATGATGAAAAAATCACACTAAACTTAACTGATTTACCTGCTATATGCTTCCAACATGAAATTGATCATCTTAATGGAGTATTATTCTATGATCACATAAACAAAGAAAATCCATTCGACGTTCCTGCTGAATACGAAAAACTTTAATATAATGACATAGATATTTGAAATTATAATAAAATTATTGTAACGTTAGACTAAATATTTATAATACAAAAACTACCCCGAAATAAAATTCAGGGTAGTTTTTTACTCTATCTACTTTTATATTAATGTTTGAATTTTGTCAAATCCATCTCTTCTAATTTTACACTTTTTGTCTTCTTAACTACTTTATAACCAACAAACAATGTTGTAATAATTAATAATGGTAAAACATCATAAAATGCAGCTAATAAGCCTTTAGTAGTAAAATCTGCATAAGTTTGTAAAACTATTAATGCCACAAATGATATAATTGCAATATAAGATCCTGTTACACCAAATTTAGAGCGATACGGCAAAATTTCTTTCACATCTTTACCTTGTACTTTTATTGCTTTACGTAATCTTATTTGTGAATAAATAGCTATTATCCAAATACAAACTATTAGAACTCCTACTAACGAAAGTAACATGTAGTAACCTGCTGCATTATAATGCTCAAATACAAAACTTAACACTATAACTGCTATCGTTGTAAGCACCGCATATTGTGGACTAGAATTAGAACTTAATTTTGAAAATACTTTAGGAGCTAACCCTCTTGCACTTAGCGAATAAAGCTGTCTACTCGAAAAATAAACACCTGAATTACCTGCTGAAAGAACCGACGCACAAATTACAGCATTCATTACCGAAGCAGCTAATAATAATCCTGCATTTTCGAAAATCAACGTAAACGGCGAAGCAAGGATACTAGAAGTATCTAATAATCTTTCATCTGTTGCAGAAATAACTGACGCTATAATAAAGATCGTTGCAACATAAAAAATTAATATACGCCAAAATACTTGATTTACAGCTTTAGGCATTGTTTTTTCTGGATTATCAGATTCACCTGACGCTACAGCAACTGACTCTGTCCCACCAAATGAGAATGCAGCAGTTGACAAAATAGCAAAGAATCCCATGAACCCTTGAAACTCACCTACATTACTGTTTTTTACGAATGTTGATAAACCATGTGCAGGCTGACCTAAAATTCCAAAAATTAAAGCTACACCTACTAATAAGAACACTAATACTACTACTACTTTTATAATTGTTAACCAATATTCTACCTCTCCAAAAATTCGAACACTCGCTATATTAACTATACATAATAACGCTAAGAAAAATAAACATAATGTCATTGTAGAAAATTGTTGGAAAAACGGCCAAAATTGTAAAACTTTTGATAATGTAATAATATCAATACCAGCTACTAAAATCCAAATTACCCAGTATAACCATCCTACTGCAAAACCTAATGAAGGATCAACAAATCTTTCCGCATAAGAACTAAATGATCCAGACACCGGATAAAAACTAGCTAATTCACCTATTGCTGACATTAAAAAATAAATTAAAACACCTATTAAAACATATGATAGCACTGATATATATGATCCAGCTTGACTGACCATAGCACCCGTTGCCATAAATAATCCTGTCCCGATCGCACCTCCGATTGCCATCATCGATACGTGACGAGACTTAAGATTTCTTTTCATTTTGACTTCTGCCATAAATTCACATCCTTTGTTAAAAATTTTAGATTTTATTATACACCAATTATAATTATTTGTAAAGCATACTTTACTAAATTTTCAGAAATTTCTAAATTGAAAATACAATTACATAAAACTGATAAAAAATAATTATATAGCTACCTAAATCTAGAGCGAATTTATAACAAAGAAAAAATCACTTATACCTAACACATACGAAACAAATATAATAAGTAAATCTTTACTTATAGCTTGTTTAAAGAGAAAAAATTCTATGCACTAAAAAAGGCCTAAAAATTTGATTCTTTTAAAATCAAATATTTGAGCCTTCTTTTATAATTATTGAATAGAAATATTTTTTATACCGTTACCCGACAAACAAATTTTAATTTTTACGGATAAACCAAAAATTAGAACTCGTCATCTTCTGTATTAATTTGATATTTAGAGACAATCTCGTCATCAAATTCGTATAAATCGTTATCCTCTTCTTCTCCGTCTTCTTCATCAAGAAGTTCATCTACTTCATCAACGATATCTTCGTCTTCTTCTAATAACGATAACTCATCTTCATCGTCAAGTTCGAATTTGTGGATACTCGGTTCAACAAAATTCATTACATCTTCTACTGATAAATTATCTTTTAGCATCCAACTACCATCCTCTACACAAACAAATCTTCCATCTAGATTTAAATCTGTATAAAAATATGACATTTGAGAAACAAACTCTTCCTCTGAAATATTCATTTGTTCTTTTATATGATCAATAAAATCATATACATTTAGGCGCGTAATGTTGTTATCAACCATATAATTATAACATTGCTCTGTAATTGATGAACTATTAATATTTTTTACTTCTGTCATTTTCTTCTCCTATTTACATTTTTTCTGGTGCACTAACACCTATTAATTGTAATGCATTTTTTATTGTAATTTTTACAGCTGTAATTAAAGCCAAATAACTAATCGTTTGTTCAATATTTTCCGTAATAACTTTATTATTACCATAGAACTTGTGGAAAGATGCAGCTAAATTTTGCATATAATTACACAGACGATGCGGTTCATAATACTTAGCTGCTTGAGCAACAACCTCTGGGAAATATGCCAAGTTTTTTAGTACATCTATCGAATATTCATCAGTTAGTAAATTAGCATCATATTTTGTAATATCATATTTATTTTCTTCTACTTGACGTAAAATAGAACATATTCTTGCGTGAGCATACTGTACATAATATAACGGGTTGTCACTAGATTGTTCTTTGGCAAGTGCAAAATCAAAATCTAAGTGCGTATCTGCACTACGCATAACTAAGAAATAACGTGCTGCGTCTACTCCAACCTCTTCTATCAAGTCACGAATAGTTATAGTTTTTCCTGTTCTCTTACTCATCTTAACTTCTTGGCCATTTTCTAACAACCTAACTAACTGCATTATTAAAACTTCTAAATCTGTTGGATTATAGCCCGTTGCTGCAACAGAAGCCTTTAATCGCGGAACATAACCGTGGTGGTCAGCTCCAAAAAGATTTATTAACTTTTTATAGCCACGATCAAATTTATCTTTATGGTATGCAATATCCGGAGTAAAGTATGTATAACTTCCATCTGCTTTTATAAGAACACGATCTTTATCATCTCCTGTTCCAAGCTCAGTAGTACGCAACCAAGTAGCACCATCTAAATCATAGATATGACCTAATTCACGCAATTTTGTTAAAGTTTCTTTAATTTTTCCATTTTCGTAAAGAGAAGTTTCACTATAGAAACTATCAAATTCTACACGGAAAGCAGTTAAATCTTTTTTTAGTTTTTCTAATTGGTAATTAACAGAGTACTCACGCAAAAATTTATAGTAATCTTCTTCTGATTTTTCTAATAAACTGTTGCCAAATTGTTCTGCTAGTACTTCTCCTAGCTTAACAATGTCATTTCCGTTATAACCATCTTCCGGCATAGAAACATCTAAACCTAAAGCTTGTTTATAGCGACAGTCTGCTGATAGTGTAAGGTTGTTAATTTGATTCCCTGCATCATTGACATAATATTCACGTGTAACGTCATAAGATGATTTTTTCATTATACGAGATAACGAATCTGCTACAGCTCCGTTACGTGCATGACCTACGTGCAAATCACCCGTAGGATTAGCCGAAACATATTCTAACAATACTTTTTCGTTATTACCTGTATTGTTCTCTCCGAAATTCTCATTCTTGTCAAAAATCGTCTTTAAAATATCACCAAGAGTAGCTTTGTTTACAAAGAAATTTATAAAACCTGGTCCTGCAATCTCTACTTTTTCAACAAAATCAACTTCTTCTAGATTGCTAATTATTTGTTCTGCAATTTCACGCGGATTTTTTCGTAACACTTTTGTTAATTGCATCGCAACATTCGAAGAGAAATCTCCATTATCAGTATTTTTAGGAGTTTCTACGTGAATTGCTAAATCTTGAACACCTAGTTTATTAACAGAAGAAGTTAATAAATTAATTATTTTATTTTTCATTGTTTCTCCTTAATTTTTTTCTTCTATAACATATTAATAATTAAGATCTTTTTATTAATATTTTCAACGTATTATTTTGACTATCAATTGCAGAAAAAAATATTTTATAATTAATTTCAAATTGAATAAATTTATTTTTTTCTAAAATATTTAACCCTAATAATTTTAGTTTTAATTTTATTATACCAAATTCAGGACTATAGCGAGTTTCTGCTGGATTAGATCCTAAACTCATAGCTACACCTTCTTTTAATATACTAACATTATCTTTATTTTTGTCAATAACTATTTCGAAACTTTTTTTATTTTTATCAAAATAATTTATTACATAACTTTTATCTTCTTCTCTAAACGATCCTTCGTTCTTTTCGAACAATAATTTTTCTCCATCTATATAAGTCGTAACATTAATATCCATTAATTACTAACCTCTTCTAACTGTTCTTCTACTTCAAGCCATTCTTCATTTAACTGTTCTTGTTTTTCTAGCAATTGTTGTAATTTCGCATTACATTGTTGCGTCTTTTCTGGATTGGTATAAATTTCTTCTTTTGCCAATTCGTAATTAACTTCGATAATTTCTTGTTCAACTTTTTCGATATTATCTACTATCATATCTCTTTGTCGCTCTAACTTACGAAGTAATTTTCTATCTTCTTTGCTTTTGGCGTATTGATTAACAGACTTATCTTTTATAACATCTTCTTTAACGTTTAATTCTTGTTTTATACGTTCTTGCTCTTTCTTTTCTAGATAATAGTCATAATTACCTAAATAAATGTTATAATTATCACTTTCTATATCCAAAACTTTATTAGCAATTTTATTAATAAAATATCTATCGTGACTTACAAATACTAATGTACCTTCATAGTTTTCTAACGCCGACTCTAGTGCTTGCTTACTTATTATATCTAAGTGGTTGGTAGGTTCATCAAGTATTAATAAATTGTTTCTTTCTAGCATTAACTTAGCCAGTTGCAATCGGGCTTTCTCTCCCCCAGAAAGATCTCGTACGATTTTCATTACGTCTTCTCCACTAAAAAGGAATCGTCCAAGAACAGCTCGTACATCTGCTTCTTTCATAGTTGGATATTCATCCCATAACTCATTCAGAATAGTTTTGCTAGATTCAAAGTCTGCTTGCTTTTGATCGTAGTAACCTAGAGATACTTTGCTTCCATAAACTACATTACCGAAAAGTTCAGCTTGTTTTTTGGCAATAGTTTTTATTAATGTAGATTTTCCTATACCATTTTTTCCTACTATTGCAAGACGATCATTTTTGTAAACATCAAAATTATAAGTCATTCCTATTTGGCTATTATTATAACCGACTTTTAATTGCTCAATCCTAAGAACATCTCGTCCACTTTGTTCATTAATTCTAAATTCGATATTAGCCGCTTTTTCGTCTTTACGAGGATTATCGATT
>CAMEOL010000041.1 GCA_945929765.1 uncultured Gemella sp. | reverse complement strand
AAAAATTTTATGCGGTAGGTGATTTTTATCACCCACCGCATTTATTATACAGCCTAATATTCTTATACAGCGAAAACTCGCTGTGTAAGAATATTTTTATTTTTATAATCACCATTAGATAGATCTTATCTTAATAGGTCGTATAATAAATCTTATTTTGTAGAAATTTAAGGACTTTATTATTATCCGCTATTTCTTTATTTAAAGTATTTATTCTATATTTATGATATAATATAGTGGTAAGTATTTTTACTTATAGATATATAATTCGGAGAAAATATATGGTAAATAATACCGATAAAAAATCAATATTCAAAAAAATTTTTTCTTTAAAGACATTACTATTGACTCTAGTAATTTTACTAACAACAGTTACAGGGTTAACGATTGGATTTTTAAGTAGTCTGGTTAAAGATCAGCAAGTATTATCACACAGTGAAATGAAAGAAAAAATAAGTAACATTTCTATAAACAGTGATGTCTATTTTGCTAACGGAGAAAAAGTAGCTACTATTAATTCTGAAATGATGAGAAAGTCTATACCACTTAGTGAAATGGGAGACAATGTGAAAAAAGCCATTATTGCAAGTGAAGATTCCGATTTTTATAGTAATATTGGGATAGAACCGCTTGCCATAATAAGAGCAACTTACGGAGAAATAAATGGTTCTTCTACCTCTGGTGGAAGTACTATAACTCAACAATTAGTTAAAAATCAACTCCTTGATAACTCTCGATCGTACGAACGAAAAGCTAAAGAAATTTTATTATCACTTAGAGTAAATAAATTGTTCGAAAAAAACGAAATATTGGAGAGTTATTTGAATATGGCTCCTTTTGGTAAAAATAGACTTGGACAAAATATTAGCGGGATAGAAACTGCTGCTATCGGCGTTTTCGGTATAAAGTCTAAAGACCTTAATATTGCACAAGCTGCCTATTTAGCTGGCTTTGTTCAATTACCTTTTAAATACACTCCATTTGACGGAAATGGTAACACAAGATCTGACGAGGAATTAGCTGCGGGATTTGCAAGACAAAAATATGTATTAGATAGAATGTTATCCGAAGATTTTATTACAAAAACAGAATACGAAGAAGCTATTAATTTTGATATAAAGAATTCATTCATTCAAAGTTTGCCAGATGAATCAACAAAATATCCATACATTATTAACGAAGTTATTACCTCTGCCGGTGAAATATTAGCTGAACAGGCCGCTAAAAAAAATAATGAATTAGAAAAATATAACAGCGATAAAGAGTTTAAAAATAGTTTAGTGGAAAAATATAAAACTGAGTTTGTTACCGGAGGATACAAAGTTAAAACAACAATAGTTAAAGAACTATACGATAAGTTAGAAACAGCTAAAAATAACTATACCGGCTTTGTTGCAAAAAATATAGGTGGAACTAATTATCCTATGGAACTAGGAGCAACACTAATAGAAAACAATACTGGAAAAATATTAGCTTTTATTGGAGGCCGAGACTTTAATATCCAACAATTAAACCATGCAACTAGAACAACTCGTTCTCCTGGATCAACTATTAAACCTTTATTAGTATACGCTCCGGCAATAGAAAAAGGATACATAACACCAAACTCACAAGTATTAGACAGAAGATTTAATTATAATGGTTGGACACCAGAAAACTTTGACAAAATTGTGTACGGTATGATACCTGCAAGAAAAGCTCTAGCACAGTCATTAAACTTATCAACAATAAGACTTTACTCTGCTTTCTATAACGAAAATCCTATGAAAGAATATTTGTCAAAAATGAATTTCAAAAATCTTTCTGAAACTGACTACTCTACACTTGCCGCTGCTATTGGCGGTCTTACTAACGGTGTTACAGTAACAGAAAATACTAATGCTTTCGCTACATTTGCAAATGGTGGTAAATATAAACAAGCGTATATTATAGAGGAAATTATCGATAAAAATGGAGAATCCATATATAACGCTTCTTTCCCTGCAGTACAAGTATATTCAGAAGCAACAAGCTATTTAATGGTAAACATGCTTCATGACGTCTTAACTAATAACGGAACAGCAGGAGATATTTCTGCTGCATTACGATTCAATAATACTAATCTATACGCAAAAACTGGTACAGCAGAATATAATCATGATGGTTGGGTTGTCGGTGGTTCTAAAAATATTACTTTTGGACTATGGACTGGGTATGATCGTCCTTCTGAACTTCCTGGGTTCTCTCATGCTCACAATCAATGGGCGTACTTTATGAATATAATAAATGAATATGATCCAAATTTAGTAGGAGCTAATGACAAATTTATTCAGCCTACTAGTGTTAAAAATATAAAAATAAATCCTAACAATAACGATATAGGTTATGTTACAGATATTGTTCCTACTAATTTTGTAAAATTAGATAATAGTAGAGTGCTTAGAAAATATGGCTCTGTTATTGATAGAAATGTTCAAGCTTCTTTAAATCCTGTACGTGTACAACCTAAAAAATCAACTACTGAACAAAATGATACAGAAAAGAAAGAGGATAATAAAGAGAACAACATACAAAGTGATGAAAATAGCCAATCTCAACCTATAACTAATACTACTCCTTCAGAAAATAATAACAATGTAATTATTGTTCCTGCAGAACCTGACGAAGATTAGTAGTAACATACTAAAAACAAAAAATTTGTTTTCTGTAGTAATAGATATTACAACTAAAAATTTTACATTTTAATTACTGCAATACTTATTAGTTTATACTAAACAAATTTTTAAATGAATACTAAAAGGCTGACCTAAAAATCAATTTTATCAAGATTTTAAAATCTATCCTCGATATCAATTTGACTTTTAGGTCAGCCTTTATTTATATGGTTGTATAATAAGTACGGTTATTAAACATAAAGCGCAACATTTTTATGTACCGGTTATCCAGTGAGTAAAAATATTTTTATTTTAACAACAGTATATGATGTAGGACAATTTATGTTTCCCATTATTTAGCATTATATAAAACTTTAATTTTTATATTTGTAATTTTGATTCTTCTAAACGTCGTTCATAACCATCTTCAATCAAGTCTACTTTTCCATTTTCTGGATTTATTACTAATCCATGAACATAAACATTTTTTGGAACTAACGGATGATTTACTATTATATCAATATCATGTTTAACACTATCTTTCACATTATCAAAGCCATGTAGCCATTCTTTTAAATCAACACCAGAATATTTTAAAATCTTAAAAGTTTCTGATGAAATACCTCTTTTCCACATTTCTTTAATCAATTTTTCAGTATCAATGTTTTGCATTCCACAATCATAATGACCCATAACTATTATCTCATCAGCTTTTAATAAATAAATTGCTATTATCAAACTACGCATAATAGATCCGTATGGATGGCTAAGTATCGCTCCTGCATTTTTTATAACTTTTACGTCTCCGCTACTTAAGTTTAATGATTTTGTTGCTAACTCCACTAATCTTGTATCCATACAAGTAAGCATAACTACTTTTTTAGCTGGATATTTATCTTCTGTAATGTATTGTTCATACTCTTTATTTTCTACAAAATTTTTATTGAATGCTAGTATTTCTTCTAATAATCTCAAATTTCCTATCTACTTTCTTTATTATTCTTTATCTACAAACTTTAACAATTCATCTACATATTCTTTGTTAGAATTATATTTTCTTAAATGATTTATTACTCCTATGGTTGGCTCACTAACATCTGCTAACTTTATTCTAGTATTTTCTATAACTTTTCGTTCATCTTTTGATAACAATAAATCATCTCGACGAGTGGAACTTTTCGAAAAATCTATAGCCGGAAAAATTCTCTTCATAGCTAATTCAGGCGACAATACTAATTCCATATTACCTGTTCCTTTAAACTCTTCAAAAATCAAATCATCCATTCTTGATCCAGTGTCTATTAAAGCTGTAGCTATTATCGTAAGACTTCCTCCCGCTTCAACATTTCTTGCTGCTCCAAAGAACGATTTCGGTTTATGAAGGCTATACGGATCTACTCCACCAGACAAAACTTTACCACTACTTGGAGATACAATATTATAGGCGCGAGCCAATCTAGTTATACTATCCATTAATATTATAACATCTTGTCCCAATTCAACACGTCTTTTTGCATGTTCTATTACTAGTTCTGACACACGAACATGATTTTCTGGTCTTTCATCAAATGTCGAACTAACTACATCAGCTCCTTGAACAGATCTTTCCATATCTGTAACTTCTTCTGGTCTTTCATCTATAAGCAAAATAATTAATTTTTTATCTGGATAATTTTTACGAATGGAATTTGCAATATCTTTTAATAAAGTCGTCTTTCCTGCTTTTGGAGGAGCTACTATTAATCCTCTTTGTCCAAATCCTATAGGAGATACTAAATCGATAAATCTCGTAGATAATTTTTCTTTTGTTGTTTCTAATTTTATCTTTTGATTTGGGTAAATTGGGGTTAAAGCTTGAAAATGTGGACGTGATTTTATTTCTTCCGCATTCACACCATTAATAAAATCAACTTGTAATAATCCATAATAACGTTCATTTTCTTTTGGTTTTCTTACTTTTCCCGTTACTTCATCGCCTTTTTTTAATTCAAATCTTCTGATTTGCGAAGAAGATATATAAATATCCACTTCTCCTTTATTGTAATTCACCGTTCTTAAAAACCCGAATCCTTGTTCAGGATGAATATCATCTAAAATCCCAGTTAAATAGTGATTCCCTTCTTTCTCTGTTTCTTTCTCTAAAATTGATATAACCAATTCCTTTTTATTTAGTGTCGAATATCGTTCAACCCCTAATTTCTTCGCTAAAAGAGTAAGTTCTTTTGTTGTTTTACTCTTATACATGTCATCAAAACTTTGATAACTCATATTATCACCTCTCCACATGTAAAAAAGGGTGTAAACCAGATACTTACTATGAAAAAATACATAAGTATATATTGGTCAAAACCCTATAATCTCCTTACTATATTATTTTATTATTATTAGCATATAATTGCAAGTTTCGTATCTTTTAACGTCTATTTAATATGATTACAGCAGAAATTATTAATATAGATCCTATAAAATCTAACAAAGTAAATTTCGTTCCTATAAAAACCATAGAAAATATTATTGCCGCTATTGGCTCAAAACATGCTATAATACTCCCTTTTACCGCTCCTATTAACTGCACACCTTTTAAATATACCGTAAAAGAAACAATAGTTCCTACTAATATGACTATTAAAAAGCAAAGGAGATCTATTAAACTAAAATTTTCTGGAACAACAAATCCATTGGTTATAATTTGGAATGTTAATCCTGATATTAGCATTGACCAGCCGATTATAATCATTGTTCCATATTTTGATATCAGACTCAAAGATAAAATATTATACGTTGCTAATCCTACTGCAGAAAGAATCCCCCAAATAAGCCCTTCTATAGATATCATTAATGAACTAAGATTTAAATGCGTTGCTATTACAAATGTCCCTATTAGAGATAGTAAAATTGCAACAACTTCAAATGAAGTAGGAAACTTTCTTTTTACGATACAAAAATAGCTCATAATTATCGTCGGGCCTAAATACTGCAAAATGGTAGCCGTTCCTGCATTAGTGTATTTTATAGCCAAAAAATAAGCTCCCTGGCATATCGCTATACCTAAAAAAGAAAAATTTAAAAGCTTTAATATATCTTTTTTGTTTGTAAAAACTTTAAATACTTCCTGTTTTTTATTAGCGTACATTAATAAAATTATAAATAGACCTGAATAAAATAGTCTATTACTAATTACCCATATTGAATCAATTTTTGAAATATTTAACAAATACTCTCCAACTACTCCGGATAATCCCCAACACGTTGCACCTAAAAATGTTAAAAAGAAACCTTTTTTTTGTAACGATAACTTCTTAAGCATTAGTATTCTCCTTGTCAACATTAGTGAACAACTTTAAATTTTTTAATACTAATGCATCGCTATTTAATATTATATCTTCATAAGTCATATGTTCACTTACTAATATAGTAGTAAAAATAGTCACTATATTGCTAAACCCTACCAACATATTTCCACATGTATAAAACTTAGCATCTAGATCACTATTAATAAAACCAAAAGGAGCATACCAAAACCCATAACTTCCGATTTCTTTTTCTAATAAAAACTTTTCTGTTTCTTGCTTAGGGTATCCTTTTATTATTGCATTTGGATAAAGAAGACTTAACACTTTCAAATCTCTTTTGTCCTCTTGACGTTTTGTTTTATAGGCTGTATATACATCTAAGTTGCGACCAACTAGTGTTTTATCGTTATACATTTCAAACCTATGTCCTGTTCTATCCTCTAACAAATCTTTATAATAATTTTCAATATTTTCTTCTCTAAAATCTATAGATAAATCTCCGGTAAATAAATTTGCTTTTTGAAGATATAGATAGGCGCTAAGTTCGTCTTCTGTTGCAGTTAATGATAATAGTGGATTACTAGTTACAAAAACACTTTTTCGAGCTTCAAATGCTATAAATGACAATTTTTTATCCGAAAAATATTTTACAACAGCTGGCAAAGATACGTCTCTCTCTAGTACTAATTGATTTTTCCTAGATAACGCTATTCGAGAAAATTTATTGCTAGCTATTTCTTTTATAGAATCTTTTATATTTTGTTGCCAAACTTCTGGATATATATCGCGTAATATTTTTACTTTTGGTTCTTGCAGATCAATTGTAGCTTCCTCTTCTAATTTTTCTAAAAAACTTAATTGTTCCTTCCAAAGAGAATAAAAATCAACACCTTTTTTGACTTTAAAAAATATAGTGAAGTAAATATAGCTGTTTTTAAATACTGCTAAAATATTAGGGATAATGAACATAGTATCACTAAAATCTATCCATTCTTGTGATTTTCTATTTTGCCCGTCTGATATACCACCATAAATTCCAAAATAATTTTCTGAGAATTCATCTATTTCTATAGTAGTTATTTGATTTTTTAAATTTTCAAAATCTTCTAATATACTTACATTCTCATAAGATGAAAGAAAATCATTTGAATCTAAATTCCAAGTATATTCATGACCAATTCCTATAATTATTTCTTTGTTATTTGGTTGTTTAATTGCAAACCGTTCTCCTTTTTTATGTTTAAACATAGTCAAGAAGTCGTGCGGACTCTTAGTAGATTTTACTTTAAATTTAACGATAACTTTGTCACTTAGGACTGTTTCACTAAAGTCATAGTTTAATACTTTACTAATATTTTCCATAATTACTGTATCGTTGCTTCTTTTTCAAAGCGACGTAATTCCTCTATTTCTTTCTTTCGTTGTTTCTCTTTTATTAATTTATTAACTTCTTCTTCTGATTTATAACCCGCTTCTTTATCGACAAAAATCGTTAAATTCGGATGTTGCTTTAGTAACTCGATAACACTATTATTTTCATCTGTAGATTCAAAGATCTTTTCTACAAACTTTCTTTTATCCTTCCCTAAAGCAATAAGAAAAATATTTCTTGATTGTAAAACATTATCATATCCTAATGTTATTACACTATCCTCTTCTAATTCTATATCATACCTTTGTCTATTATTATTCTTTTCTCTAGCAGTTAATTTTGAGATATGTACATCTCTATTTTCATCTGTAACTTCAGAATAATTTAATATTGCCCCCGAACTATCAATAAATAAAATAGTTACATCTAACGGATTATCCTCTAATATTTTTTTATAATTTTCTATACTACTGTCGTCTCGATATTCAGGAGAAAAAATATTTTTATAATCTACATCTAGATGTTTATAAATATTTTTCTTCATTACTCGATAATAACCGTATTCTTCTTCCTTATCTATATTTATTAACTCTCGTTGGTTTAAAAAAATAACATGTTTATATTTATATTTACCATTATTATACTCATCAATAAGACGTTTAACGAATTGTGTTCCTATTAATTTTTCTGTTAACGAAAATACAGCACCGTCTTCAATATATTTTTCTAATTCATCATACATTCTATTAAAAACAGCATGTTCACTATTACAAACTATATATTTCAATTTTCTTCTCCGCTTC
>CAMEOL010000040.1 GCA_945929765.1 uncultured Gemella sp. | reverse complement strand
CTCCAGCAAGATATCCAGCCCAAGTATAAAGAGCAGTACTTCCTGCTCCTAATCCGAATAAATAATTAGAACAGCGGTTAGCTCTTAGTGTATTGTAAGGATTAATTTTCTCCTTTATTTTATATTTTGTTTATAACGTTATAACTTTCAACTAAAATATAACATGAAAACATTTTGTAATCAATATGAAAACAATAAGAAAAACAGCGTTGGAAAATGAAAAAACAAAGTTCTGTTTATAAAAAATGAAAATAAAAAAGTAACAGCGAAAATATACAATAAAACAAAATGAATTTAGAGACAACAGCTAATATAAAAAATTATATACAGTATAAAATTCACCTTGTTATAACAAAAAATAATTTTTAAAGAAACATATATTATAGGGAACACCAAGTGACTTTATTTCATAGTTGTTAAATATAGAAAAAAGACGACTAATTGTCGTCTTCTATATTTAATATTGTTTTACATACCCACTTATTAGTAATTAACCAAATACCATTCTTCTTGTGGGTAAATTCCTCTAGCTTGTCCTAATCTTACAATTTCAAGCTTATTTATGTGTATCTTATTTTAATTTACTTTTAAATTACATTCCCCAAGCGGCTAATCCTTGGCTGTTGTACGCTTTAACCGCTGCATTGATTTGATCATCTACTGTTGCTGTTGATCCCCAACCAGGCATAGTTTGGAACAATCCAGAAGCTCCTGATGCGTTTCTTGCATTAACCTGTCCATTAGATTCACGTGCAATAATATGCTCCCAAGTTGAAGCCGCTACACCTGTACGAGCTTCCATTTGTTTTGCTGCATATACCCCTGTTTCTCCTGCAGTATTTCCATTTGCTAAACGTACTTGTCCATTAGCACTTTGTTGATAACTACTTTGAACTGCTGGAGCTTGTACTGCATATTGTTGAGTTTGAGCAACATTTGTATTACTTACAACTTGTGAATTTTGAGTTTGCGAAACTTCTGCAGCTACTTGTTGTTCTTGTGTTGATTCAGTAGATTCTTCTTCTGTACTTTTTTCTGCTCTAGTAATTTCAATAACTTCATCCTCAGATAATTCTTTATCTAGAGGTAAATTAACTTTATCTTCACTTTCTAAAGTAATATTTAACTCTTTTAAAATATCTTCTACTTTTTTGTATGTAGTTTTATAAGTAGTTTCTTCTCCATTATCTTTTATTTTAATATCACGAGCTTTTATTATTTTAATTCTTTGTCCTGGTTCTACTTGCGTATCAAGACCTGGTTCTACACGATCTTTTTCATCTACAACGATACCTTGGCTAGCTAAAATTTCTTTTACCGTTCCTTTATTAACTTTTACTCCAATTGTAGAATCATTCAAATCAATAGCTAATGCTACTTTTTTATATTCTTGATTAGCGATGTATGTTCCTGATGATAATACTGTTAATACTGATAATGATGCTACTACTTTTTTAAATTTCGACATGTTTACCTCTCTATTCTTGTTTTAATTTAAATATTCGACAAGCATTTTTAAAAGTTTCTTCTGCTAACTTGTCATAACTCATTTCTCTCAAATCTGCTATTTCTTGTGCCACATATTTTACATAAGATGTTTCATTTCTTTTTCCACGATAAGGTGTAGGTGTTAAATATGGACAGTCTGTTTCTATCAATAATTTGTCTAAAGGACATGCTTTTGCGACTTCTTTTGGTGTCTTTGCATTTTTGTAAGTTACTGGTCCTCCTAGAGAAATATAGAAATTTTCTTTTAGAGCTATTTCCATACTTTCTACAGAACCTGCAAAACAATGCATAATTCCACCCACTTCTTTGGCGTTTTCCTCTTTAATTATATCTAACACATCTCCCATAGCGTCTCTACAATGAATCACTATCGGTTTATTTACTTCTTTTGCCAAAGCTATTTGTCTTCTAAAAACTTCTTTTTGGACATCTTTTGGACTTTTATCCCAATAATAATCTAAGCCAATTTCTCCTATTGCCACCACTTTATCATTGGTTAAAGCAATTTCTTTTATCATATTGTACTTATCATCATTAAAATCAATTGCCTCTACAGGATGCCACCCTACTGTCAAATACATTCCTTCGTACTTATCTACTATCTCTATAGCTCTCTTTATGCTTTTATCATCAAAGCCGACTATATTAATATACTTAACACCATTTTCTCTAGCTCGGGCTACAGTGGCATCTAAATCATCCTTAAATGCATCATCATTTAAATGTGCATGTGTATCAAATAACATAATTTCACTCCTTTTAGACTTTACCTATTATAACAAAATTTCTTTTCAGAAAAATATCTCTAATATTTCTTTTTTGTTACAAATAGAAATATTACTATAAAAATTCTTAATTTTTAACTTTTCTAACAATTAAATTTAATTTATTATATCTTATTCTTTACTAAGTTCTACCAAATAAATAAAACATATTAGTATTTATTCTGGTTTTAAATAAATTTTAACACCATAAATTATTTAAATACTAATATGTTTAAAATATAAAATTTTTAAACCTGGTTTTTTAAAATTTAAAAATGTAATTCCGTGTTTAAATCTTGTAACTTATTAAGAATAATCGCACCGCTTCTTATATGTTCATTTAATGCAAGACTCATCTTATCCCCGAATCGTCCTGGTAGGCAGAAGACAGGATTACCAATATCTAAAGCATAATCTATAGTTCTAGACGTACCACTTTTTATCCCTGCTTCTGTTACTAATAATCCTTTTCCTAATGAGGCAACTATCCTATTTCTCTCCAAAAATCTATATTTTCTTATTTTTGTTGTTGGAAAATATTCAGATATAATAAGATGTTTTTTATTCATTAAGTCATATAAATATTTATTTTCTTTTGGATAGATAGTATTATGCCCATGAGCTATTACTCCAATAGTATATCCCTTATTTCTAATAGTTTTTATATGCGCCAAACCATCTACTCCAGCAGCTAGCCCACTTATTACTACAAAATTATTTTTTACTAAATAAGGTACTATTATATCTAATGCATTTTCTGAATATTTAGTATTATTTCTTGTACCGACGATTGTCATTTTGCGTTTGAACAATAAAATGTCTTTATTTCCTTTATAGAACAATATTAAAGGAAAATCATATAATCTAAACAAATCTTCTGGATAATATTCGCTATCAAAAAATATATATTCTACATTGAAAAATTCAAAATACTTTTTGTAATTAAAAGTTAGATTATATTGAAATTTGTCGTAACTTTCTGCACTACTTCTTCCAAACAACGATAAAAATCTACTTAAAGTTATATCTTTCAAATCTTCTATTTTTGAAATTTTATTCAAAACCTTATGTATCTTTAACGTCGTTATTTCGTCAATCGCAACTAAAGATAAAAGAACTATTTTAGCTTCTTCTGTAAGTTTATTATTTATTAAATCTTGTCTGTCCATAATTACCTCCTTTGAAGGTTAAAAGTACTAATACGCTACAAAGCATGTTCTATCAACAATTTATAATACCAATCAATAATTTTTCTAAGAATAATATTTTTAGATTTAACGTCTATATAAATACTTTCTTTTAATTTTATGTATTTTAACATATAAGTTATTACTTCTTTATACGTTGCTTTCGCTTTAACTAAAGAATACATTTTCAATTGCCATAACAATAAAGGAGTCAGAAGTAATATTTGTTCATCTATATTTTTGCCGATAACTTTAGGGATATTTGTTGGAGCTATTCGCTGGTTGTACAATTCGCTAAGAAATTTATTTTTAACACTTTTATTGTATTTCAATTGCATGTTTATAAAGTAGTCAACATCACTTTTATTGAGTGCCGTAGTCAAATTATCCTGAAAAAAAGGGAATTTCAAAGGGAAATTAATATCTTTTAAAGGATAACTTATTTTTTTGCAAACTGCTGTTCTTGTTTTTAATCCATGACTCCAAAGCTGATAAAAGACTAATTCATTTTTTTCGATATCAAAACCATGAAAAAAAATACACCCTTTGTGATAGTTTAAAAAATTATCTACAAAAGGTGCATATTGAATATACACGATATTATTATTCCTTTTATATTCTTTTACAAATTTTTTGACATCAATTAACCAAACTACTTTAATACCAGCTCTCTTATATCCTAAGTTTCTTTTTTCTAATTCGCTGTAAGTTATTATAGACCTTTGATATTCTAGAGCAATATTTAGATTAGCCAAATAAACATCCGCTATTTGCAAACTACCACTCATTTTTATTATATATTCTAGTTGCACATCCCCTATCTTTCTAAAGTGATCATACAACATTTTTTTTGTAATAAGATGTTCTTTACTTTCCCGTTTGTAAGTAGAAATTTGACACTTACTCGTTTTAGTGTGTGAAAAATGCGATTGTATCTTCTTTCCACGCCGAAAAATTAATTTTTCTCTACATAACGGACAAAAATAATCTTCTTTTCTTTCAGTATTTTCTAAAGCATTACATATAGCCCCTTCTCTATTATATGCTATATACATAATAATCTTACTCCCTATTTTTAACCCTGTATTCTAGCTACTACAATTTCCAATTCTACTGTGATTTTTGTTAAATTACTAATCTTCTCTGCTGTAATTTCTTTCGAAAAAGTTAGTGGTGTCATATTCAAAAAATTTTCAGCATCTCTTTTTGTAAGAGTAAAGTTTTTCCCTATTACTTCACGAGAAATAATATTACAATTTTTCTCAATTAAATCTACTGTATCGTCATTACTGTAGTTACTATTATCAAAAAGATCCCTAATTTCTTTTAAATAGTTTTTGGTTGGAACAATTTTTATTAAAACTCCTTCTCTAGATAGTACACGAGAAAACTCTTTATAATTAGCTGGCGTCAAAATATTTAAAATTATATCTATACTATTATCGCCAAAAGGCAAGTTAGATAAGTTCGCTAACATATAAGGATTATTTTTATCATTTTTTACCGCTGTTTCTATCGCTTCTTTACTATTATCAATACCATAAAAATATGTTTCCGAAAAAATATTTTTTAATTCTTTAATATAATATCCGTCCCCACAACCGACATCTATAATATTTTTGCTTCTCTTGTTTTTTATAATATCTTGAATTTTTTGTATTATGTGATCATAATAACCAGCCGAAAAAACGGCATTTCTTGCATTAAACAAGCGTTCACTATACTTTGTACCTTTATAGTTAGCTATTAAATGGATATAACCCTTTTTAGAAAAATCATAACGATGACCCTTTATGCAAACTAAACTTTTGTCTTCTATATATGCTTGTTCACTACATTTCGGACAAATATATTCACAATTAAGATTATATTTTTTTACAACATTTTCTATTTTCATTTACTTTACCGAATTACCTTTTTCTTCTCTTAATTGTCTAAAAAAATCTCCCATAAGTTGCGAACATTCACTAGCTAAAACTCCCGAAATAACATTAGCTCGATGATTAAACATATTGCTATCAACCAAATTTATTTTACTGCCGCAACAGCCGTTCTTTGGATCACTTGCTCCATAAATTACATTTTCTATACGTGCTTGAACAATTGCGCCACTACACATAACACAAGGCTCTACTGTAGAGTATAAATAACTATTATCCAACCTCCAAAAACCTATTTTTCTACACGCTTCTTCTATCGCTATTATTTCTGCATGGTGCAAAGCCTGTTGGTTATTTTCGCGCATATTATGTGCTTTAGCAACAATCTCTCCATTTACGACCAAAACTGCACCTATAGGTACTTCTCCCTTTGAATAAGCTTTTTTCGCTTCCTCAAGAGCGACGTTCATATAATATTCGTGATTTTCCATTTATTCCGTCCTTAATACTTGTCTACTTAAATTGTAACAAATTATTTCGTTCTAATCAAATTATTTCTAGCATAAAATAAGATTTTATATAGATAATTTTTAAAAATAAAATACGCCTAAGTCTATTCTTATATCTTAGGCGAACAATTTATTAATTTATAACTTTTCTTTACAGAAAATAATAGTAACATTATAAAACTTTACACTACAGCTTTTCAAAAAATTACTCTAATTTATTCCTTAAACTTATTTTTTCCATAACAACTAGTACCCATGTAGCAATTAGTAACGGCTGAATTACAAAGTTTATATTTTGTGGAGATAATAATACTGCAAATAATTGTGAATAATCTTCTTTTAACTCTGGAATTAAATTAACTATTTTTGATAAACCTTCGAATAAAAATTGATAAATAACTACATATATCGTTAACCATTGTATAAAATACTCACATATCTCGTAATCTTCCACATCTAATTTCAAAAAATCATATTTTTTTATAATTTTTTTTCTAATTTGAAATTGTAAAATAGCCGTTATAAAAATAAATATTAAAATACCTATCAAAATCTGAACAGTAGGTAACTTATAATTACTTACAACTTCTTCTGATACGGGCATTAATAAGAAATAAGCAAATAAAATTACTGATAAGACTATCATAAGTAAGGCGTTTGAAACCATAATCACTAAAAAGTTAGTCAATACTTTTAAAAATGTATAATGTTTTGTTATTTTCTTTTTATAAATTATCTTACCTACTATATATAATAAAAATAATAACGCTCCTAATTCAAAAAAAATAAACATAATATCCTCCTTGATTTAATTACGTTTATTATATAATAATTTAGAACCTTAGTCTATATTTATCTTAGATCTTGACAGTACCAAACTATTGTTTTATTATTATATTTCAAGCAATTTAAGAACAATTTAAGGAGGTTATATGTCAACATTAGCTACTATTGGAATTACACTAGCTATTATAGCTATAATTTATTTAACTGCTAGAGGAATAAACATAGTATTAGCAGCTCCACTAGCTACATTAATTGTTATTTTAACTAACAATATGAATATTTTTGAGGCCTTAATTGGTAAACAAAACTCTTATATGGTAGGGTTAAGCAATTTCTTAATTAATAACTTTGCTATATTCTTACTCGGATCAATTTTGGCACAATATATGGAAAAAAGCGGTGCAACATTAAGTATCGCTAATTATATAATAAAAAAAATCGGTAAAGACAGTCCTTATAAGATGCTTATCGCTATTACAATAGTGGCTTCTATTTTAACTTATGGTGGAATTAGTATATTTATAGTAATTTTCGCCATTATCCCATTAGCAAAACCACTATTTAAAGAATTAAATATTAGCTGGGAATTATTCCCTATACCTGTATTTTTAGGAGCAAGTACGTATACTATGACTCTTTTACCTGCTACTCCATCAATACATAATGCAATACCAACAAAAGTACTAGGAACAACTCTTACAGCAGCTCCATTACTAAGTATTGCTGGAACTATAGTTATTTTAATTTTTGGTTTGCTTTATATGAACTACGCATTAAAGAAAAGTATAAATAATAAAGAAACTTTTAACTATAAATTAGACGATGCAGCATCTACTTCCTTAGACTTAGAAAAGTCACCTAGTGTTTCGTTGAGTATTGCTCCGATTATATTATTAATTTCTATAATATTTATTTTTAGCAAGACTCCTAATATAATACTAATAGCTCTTACTTGTAGTATATTGTTTTCTGCGATTATTTTTTACAAAAATATTAAAAATCAAAAAGATACATTAAATAACGGTGCCGTTGGTGCTGTAGTCCCCGCATTTGCTACTTCTAGTTCTGTAGCATTCGGAACTGTTCTTACTACTGCTACTGGTTTTGAATTAATAAGAAATACTATACTTAACATCCCTGGTTCTCCATTAATAAGTTTAGCTGTAGCAACTGCACTGTTAAGTGCTATAACGGGTTCTTCGTCTGGAGCATTAGGAATTGTCATGACTACGTTTATTCCTAAATATATGGGTCTAGGAATTGATCCTGAGGTGCTTCACAGAGTTGTTGTTGTTGCTTCTGCAGCACTTACAGTAGTTCCACAATCTGGAGTTATGATAACTTTCCATACTTTATCAGGGTTAAGTTTAAAACGAGGTTTCAAACATTCATTTATTATTGTTAATATAGGACATATTCTTGCACTTATAGCAATAATACTTTTAGCAACATTATTATATTAAAATGACTGTATAATAAATACGGTTGTTACACTTTATTTAACAACTGGATTTGGCATAGAGCCTAAAAAAGGGGCTGACCCAAAAGGGAAAATTAGTCCAAAATAAAGCACAAGATTTGAG
>CAMEOL010000039.1 GCA_945929765.1 uncultured Gemella sp. | reverse complement strand
ATCAAAAACACCAGGACACCCGGAATTTGGACATACTAAAGGTGTAGATGCAACTACTGGACCTTTAGGACAAGGGATATCTACTGCTGTTGGAATGGCGATGGCAGAGAGATTTTTAGCAGCCAAATACAATAAACCAGGATATGAATTATTTGATCACTACACATATGTTATTTGTGGTGATGGAGATATCATGGAAGGTGTTGCTTCTGAAACAGCAAGTTTTGCCGGTTTACAAAAACTAGAAAAATTAATAGTTTTATATGATTCAAATGACATTTGTTTAGATGGAGAAACAAAAGACGCCTTTAAAGAAAATGTTCGTGCAAGATATGAATCGTATGGATGGAATACAATTTTGGTAGAAAATGGACATGATGTAAAAGATGTTACTAATGCTATAGCAGATGCAAAAAAATCAGATAAACCAACATTAATAGAAATTAAAACAATTATCGGAGCAGGAGCACCGAATAAACAAGGTACTAATGCAGTTCACGGTGCACCTATAGGTGAAGAAGAAACGAACTTATTTAAACAAGAAATTGGCTGGGATTATTCTCCATTTGAAATTCCAGAAGAAGTGTACGAAGATTTTAAGGCTAACTTAGTAACTCGTGGTCTTAACGCATATAACGAATGGACTACTTTATTAGAAAAATACAAAGAAGAATATCCTGAGTTTGCTTCTGAATTAGAAGAAGTAATCTCGAGAAAAGATATAAGTAAATTAACGAAAGATAGTTTTACTTTTAAAGCAATAGGCGAAGAACAAGCAACAAGAAATTCATCTCAAGATGCAATAAATTCTATTGCAAGTGTACTTCCTACTTTCTACGGAGGGTCAGCAGACTTATCACATTCTAATATGACATTTATAAAAGGTGATAAGTTACAGGATGATCAAAATAGACTAGCTAAAAATATTCAATTTGGTGTACGTGAGTTCGGTATGGCGACAATACTTAATGGTATGGCGCTACATGGAGGAGTTCGTGTCTTTGGAGGAACTTTCTTCGTATTTGCTGATTATTTAAAAGCAGCTTTAAGACTATCAGCATTACAAAATTTACCTATAACTTATGTATTTACTCACGACAGTATAGCTGTAGGAGAAGACGGGCCAACGCATGAGCCAATCGAACACTTAGCATCTTTAAGAACGATACCGAATAGTTATGTGTTTAGACCTGCAGATGCAATAGAAACACAAGCAGCATGGTATCTATCGCAAAAAGTAAATAACAAACCAAGCTCAATTGTATTAACTCGTCAAAATCTTCCGGTTCTAGAAAATTCTTCTTTTGAAAATGTAGCAAAAGGAGCGTATGTAGTTCATGAAACTGCAAAAGATTTCGATACTATTATAATAGCTACAGGATCTGAGGTTGCATTAGCTATTAATGCAGCTAAGGAATTAGAAAAAGACGGAGCTAAACTAAGAGTAGTAAGTATGCCAAGTGTGGAGCTATTTGAGGAACAATCTAAAGAGTATAAAGAACAATTATTACCTAATGAAATTCGCCGTCGTGTAGCTATAGAAATGGGGAATACAGCATTATGGTATAAATATGTAGGTTTAGATGGATTAGTTATAGGAATTGATACGTTTGGAGCTTCAGCACCAGCGGCTAAAGTTCTAGCTGAGTACGGATTTACTGTAGACAGCGTAGTAAACAAAATTAAGGCGTTATAAACTATGACTGCAAAACATTATCAAAAAGGTAATGTTTTAAAAGCTAAAGTTACAGCGATAAAACATTACGGGGCATTTATAGAAACTAAAGATGGAACACAAGGATTAATCCACATATCAGAAATAGCTAACAGTTTTATCGTAGATATAAATTATTATTTAAAAGTAGGAGAGATAGTAGAAGTTAAAGTACTATCGGTAAAAGATGGAAAAATAAACGCTACGTTAAATTTTGATAATCGTCCACTTAATAAAAAATCTTGCGATAAATATGTAGATCAACTTAACACATGTTGTTTTAAATATGGTTTCTCTACTTTAGAAGAAAATTTACCAATTTGGCAAAAAAATGCAGAGTTAGAAATCAATAATAGTCGAAAGTAGTTGACAAAAAAAATATAAATAATTATAATTAAAATAATTGATGTGAAACATAGGAATATTTAAAAATAAATTATTACTAGAGAGATCCTGGTGGTGGAAAAGGATTAATAATATTTTTAAATTGCTACCTAGTAAATTGTTTCACCGGCAGCTAAGTCGTTAATAACACTAATGAGTAGATATATTATCTAAATTAGGGTGGTACCACGAATATTGTTCGTCCCTTATGTTCTTCTTGGAACATAAGGGACTATTTTATTTCTTAGCGAACATTTAATCTTAATATAACTAATAAGGAGGAAGCAGATGAAAAACTTATCATCAGCACAAGTTAGAAGAATGTTTTTAGACTTCTTCGTTGAAAAAGGACATAGAGTAGAGCCAGGAGCATCACTAGTACCGATAAACGATCCATCGCTATTGTGGATTAACTCTGGGGTCGCAGCATTAAAACGATTTTTTGATGGTCGAGAAATACCTGATAATCCTAGAATTACTAACTCACAAAAATCAATAAGAACTAATGACATAGAAAATGTAGGGAAAACTGCACGTCACCATACTTTCTTTGAAATGTTGGGGAATTTTTCTATTGGGGATTACTTCAAAGAAGAAGCTGTTCAGTGGGCATGGGAATTCCTTACTTCTGAAAAATGGCTAGGTCTAGAAAAAGAAAAAATGTATGTTACAATTCACCCAGAAGATAACGAAGCCTATGAAATATGGACAAAAAAAGTAGGACTTACAGATGATAGAATTATTCGTATAGAAGGAAATTTCTGGGATATCGGAGAAGGACCATCAGGACCTAATACAGAAATATTCTATGATAGAGGTGAAGGAGTAGACACTACAGCACCTGAATGCGAAATGTATCCAGGAGGAGAAAACGAGAGATACCTAGAGGTATGGAATGTAGTGTTTAGTCAATATAACCATAATCCAGACGGAACCTATACAGAATTACCAGCAAAAAACATAGATACGGGTATGGGGTTAGAACGTATAGTTTCTGTTATGCAAGATGTACCGACAAACTTTGATACAGATTTATTTGTTCCTATAATAAAAGAAATAGAAAAAATTTCTGGAGAAAAATATGGAACGGATGTTGAGAAAGATGTTGCATTTAAAGTTATAGCAGACCATATAAGAACAGTAGTATTTGCTGTTTCTGACGGTGCTTTACCGTCAAACGAAGGACGCGGATATATTTTACGTAGATTAATAAGAAGAGCAATTCGATACGCAAAATATTTAAACCTAAACAAAGCATTTATGTACAAATTAACACCGATAGTTGCAGAAATAATGGTGGACTACTATCCAGAAGTAACTAAGTCGGTATCATTCGTAAAAGATGTAATTTTGAAAGAAGAAGAAAGATTCCACGAAACTTTAAACGATGGAGAGCAAATATTAAATAGTATTATAGCAGAAGTAAAAGATACTACGAAAGTTATTCCAGGAGAAAGTGCATTTAAACTTTATGATACTTTTGGATTCCCTATAGAATTGACAGAAGAATATGCAGCAGATAACGGGCTAACAGTAGATATAGATGGCTTTAATGCGGAAATGGAAAAACAAAAAGAACGTGCTAGAAGTTCTCGTCAAGATGATAGTTCTATGCAAGTTCAGTCAGATTTATATTCGAAAATTCAAGGAAATAGTGAATTTGTAGGTTATGGAGAATTTGCAGCTAATGCCAAAATTATAGCAATCGTAGACGAAAAAGATAATATTATAAACGAATATAGTGGTGAAGAACCTGTAAAAGTAATATTCGATAAAACTCCATTTTATGCAGAAAGTGGGGGGCAAGTTGCAGATAAAGGATATATTAAAAATTCCCAATTAACAGCAACAGTTATTGATGTGAAGAAATTACCAGATAAACGTCATCTACACTTAGTTAAAGTAGAAAGTGGAGTGTTAAAAGTAGGTGAAGAATATACTTTATCTATAGATAAAGATTATAGATTAAATATAGAAAAAAATCATACAGCAACGCACTTATTAAACGAAGTGTTAAGAAAAGTAGTAGGAGATCACATAAAACAAGCTGGTTCACTTGTAACAGACGAGAAACTACGTTTCGATATTACGCATTTTACATCATTAACACAAGAAGAGATTATTGAAGTAGAACGTCAAGTAAATGAAAAAATTTGGGAATCGTTAAGTATAGATATCGCAGAAATGCCAATAGATGAAGCTAGAAAACTAGGAGCTCAAGCGCTATTTGGAGAAAAATATGGTGATGTTGTACGTGTTGTAAATATTGGAAACTATTCAATCGAACTTTGTGGAGGTACACATACTAAGAATACATCAGAAGTAGGTATTTTCAAAATAGTATCAGAATCAGGTGTAGCAGCAGGAGTACGTCGTATCGAAGCATTGACAGGAAAAGCAGTATATGAATATCAAAAACAAAAAGATGCAATTTTCCAACAAGTTTGTAAGTTGACTAAAGCTAATGATAACAATATTGTAGAAAAAGTTTCGACATTACAAAATGACATTAAAAAATTATTGAAAGAAAAAGAATCATTACAACAACGTATAGCAAATGCAGAAATAACAGCATTACTATCTTCAGCAAAAGATATCAAAGGTGTTAAATTATTAACTAGTGTTGTAGAGTCAGATAACATGAATCACTTAAAACAAATAGTTGATAATGCTAAAGATAAATTAGAAAATTATATTATTGCCTTTGCATCAATTAATGATGATAAAGTTAATTTTGTTGTGGCAGTTGATAAGAAATTAACAAATGATTATCAAGCAGGAAAATTAGTAAATGTTTTAGCTACTATTTGTGACGGAAAAGGTGGTGGAAGACCAGACATGGCACAAGCAGGAGCGAAGAATAAGGATAAAATTTCAGAAGCTTTTGCAGAATTAGAAAATAATGTATAGTTTATCTTTAAGAATGAGCATAAATTAATGTCATGAAGAACATTATTAATATGCTCATTCTTTATAGATAAGAAAGGAATTAACTCATATGAAGAAAGCAATTTTTATGACAATAATTACAAGTATTCTACTTACAGCTTGTACACCACAAGAAGAACCAAAAAATAAGAGTGTAACTACCGTGGAAAGTACTCCAAAAAAGTCAAATGACGAAATATATGGAACAATTTTAGAAAAATATAAACAAGCTTTGATGAACGAAGAAAATCCTCATGCAGACAGTAGTATTAATACAGTAGCAATATCTAATTACTTTATTTATGGTAGAAATATGATTGGAAAAGATTATATAAATTACGGTTATTATGACATAGATAAAAATGGAAAAGATGAACTATTACTATTTACGGAGTATGATAAAAACTCAAGAAATACTACGATGCCTTTTTCTGTCTATACTTATGATGAAAATAATAATGTAATAAACTTGACACCAGAAGGTGTAAATGGAGAAAGAACTATTATGCAAATAAGCTCTGATAAGCACATAATTGTTAGAGGTTCAGGAGGAGCTTGGACACATGGTTATACCTTTTATAAACTAGCTGATAATGGGAAAAATACGATAAAATTAGCAGGATTTCTCTTTGATGCCTTTGAAGGAAAATCTCAAACATACAAAAAAACTTTTCCAGTTAATGAAAGTGAAGAGTTATCTAGAGAAGAATTTGAAAATAAATATTTACAAAACATAATGGAATTTGATACTAATGTAAGAAAAAACATATTAAGTTAAAAATATAAATTAATATAATGAGAGGAAAATAATATGAAAAAAGTAATTATACCTTTACTATTAATTCCTGTATTATTAACCGGATGCCAAAGCGAAGAACCAAAAAATAAAAGCGTTACTATAGAAAATAAAGATAAAAATAATAAAAATAGCAGTTCAAATAATACAGATAGTAATAACAATATAAATAATACAGTAAGTGATACTAACAGTTCTAAAACTATAAAAGAAATAAATTACGCTGAAGCGAAAAATACAGTTAATAGACATATTAGCTCTGCTTTAGGAGGAAGACTGAAATCTACGGCGATGTTCTTTTATTTAAATGAAAATGGTAATATTGATAAATATAAATTTAATACTATTGGAAGTCTAACAATGACTAAATTGTCTAATATAGTGGATAATTATAATGAACTTGATACAAAAACTTATAACGAAGAAGATGTATTAAGAATATTAACGAATGAACTGAAAGGATATAATAGTTCATACTATGAAGTTGACAAAGAATATTCTAAAGATGGAGAATCAGTAATAAAAGAATTCTTTGCTAATAAAATGGGTGTTGTATATTTTAAAAAAGATAAGGTTTATGTTGCAGGAGTAGGAGGATTAGGAGGAGTAACGTTGACAACAATTTCAGAAGAATCAAACTGGAAAATAGAAGGTGATAGGCTAATTATTCCTTTATTAAATCCGGATGGAGTTGCGGGAGAAATAGTACTAAAAGAAAATAATAAAGTTTATACTGGTGGAGAGAAACGTAGTTATTACTATGTAGATTCGTTTAATTATTAAGAAAAAAATGTCAATAAAATAATTAAATATTTTCTACTAATTGAGGTTACACATAAAATTTATGACAGATCCTCTCTAAATGTAAATTTATTTCAGAATTGAATAATAACAAAACAACTACGCACCATTTTGTCGTGGTTGCTTATGTTATTTTTCTCCATGCCGTATTTGGAGTAGAGCCATTAAATAATAAAAAATGAGCCCAGACAGTAATATAGATACGTTTTATTACTATTTGGGCTCATATGTATAAATTATAGTGTTCAAAAGATAATTTATGTAATGATATTTTAATTCATTATTAGGGTTTTATTATTTTAATAACAATTATAATATAGTACTATAATAATTATAATTTAGTAATCTATTGAAGGTCTAGGTCTGCTTCCACCACCTTTAGAAAAAACAAACCCAAAGTTTTTATCTGTTTCCTCTGAATCTAATTCTAATTTGTCTAGTTCTTCCAATAATTCTTGGATCTCTAAATTTTCCAAACCTAATTTTAAAACATCTGCATTCATCCTTATCCCATCCTTTAGAACCCTAATTTACTAAGAACCTGTACTTTGATATCTTCGTAATCCAAAAGTCCATATTGTTTTGTATACTAGTAAAACTAGCAGGGGTCCGATAAATATTAACAACAAGGTTTCTAAATTAAAAACATTTGTGTAATTTATTAGATTTACCACTGGAAAATATCCAACAAAAGAGAAAGGGATAATTATTAGTACTACTTTAATAAAAAACGGATAAATATTAACTGGATAATTTGCCAATTGATACAATTGCCATAAAACTGATATTATACCATCATTTGTTATCGAAAAGAAACTAATTGATACTAACGCTAAGTATATAGCCTCTCTTACTAAAACTGCAGATATTGTAAACAAAATGAATTTTATTATAAATAAATAATTTACATCAATATTTAAGTTATATAATGAAAAAATCACAATAACTACACCTGTAATTAACTCAAATAAAGCTTCCTCATCTAATTGGAAAATAATAAATTGATAAAGAATATTAAGTGGTCTTAATAAAAATAAATCAAGTTCTCCAGTTTGAATTAAATATGGAACTTCTAAAGTCGTAACGAAGAAAAATTCCCATAACGCCGATGTTAATGTTAGAAAACCATATAAAAACAACAATTGATATAAAGAAAAACCACCGATTAATTCTGTATAATTAAGCGTAATAAGTAATACAAATAATGTAGTAAGTGTATCTAGTAAGTAACCAAAATTTCCTATAATAAAATCTAGTTTATAACTCAATATCCTTTTTACATCCATTTTAAAAAACTCTGCATATAAATATAAATGTTTCTTCATATTAACCTCCCATTATATCAAACTTGTTAAATACATATTGTGATAGTTTTTTTGAAATTATCAATAATATGATTAACCAAAACATCTGTACACCAAGAATAAATAAGACTTTTCCTAAATCATTATCATGTACAATAATAGAAATAGGTGCATACATTACAGCGTAAAATGGAGTTATCTCTGATATTTTCAATAATAATTTCGGATATAAATCTAAAGGCAACAATCCACCACCAAAAATAATAAGAAGAGCATTGACTAATTCAGATACACCGTTTATTCTTATAAACACTGTTG
>CAMEOL010000038.1 GCA_945929765.1 uncultured Gemella sp. | reverse complement strand
TTCTATTAGCGGGAATGGCTTGTTATTTCAGTTAATGCTAGAGCTTGGATTGTATAGGTATTTAATAAAAAGTAAAGATACAAAAAAATTTTTGTATACAAACGAAGGTATTAAAAATTTTCCCGAAAAAATGCTTTTTGGTTATCCGTTAGATAAAAGTGAATTAATATATAGTGATATTTTCACTTTACGGGAAAAATTTTCTATAATGAATAAATTATATAAAAATTCAACTTTATACAATATTAACACTCTTACAGTAGAAGATTTCTTTTTAAATAAAGTTAATGACAATGTCTATAAGAAAGTAATAGAACCCTTATTAACTAATTATTTTGGGAGTGATATTTCGCGACAAAGTTTCTCATTATTAATGTCAGATCTTGCATTTGCAGCTATCCAAAACTCAGATGTAAAAAATGTTGTTAGAGATATGTATAATAACAAAAAAACAGACGATATAATGTTTGGAGAAACGTATCGATTAAAATTTACTTTACGCTCATTTTTGGAAAATCTAGAATCTTACTTTAGTAATAGAGTATTTGTAAATTTTAATAGCGAAGTTAGCAAAATTGAGAAACAAGGAAACCGTTATGCAGTATATGTAGGGAATAAAAAGTATATTTATGATTACGTAATAGTAGCTGTTAAGCATATGGAATTTTTGCCATGGTTTCAGAGTGATCGCAGACTACAAAGATATTATAAAGACATAAAATTTGTATCGAATATTGTAGTTACATTAATATGTGATAAAGAGGAGTTGCAAATAAATCCTGATTTAGGAGATCTAATATTAGATGCTGAACTTAATAAAAATATTACGTCAATAGAATATGTAAGTAATAAGTGGGTTGATATTAGAGCGAAAAATATTCATATGTTGCGAGTATATATAAACAGGCAAGAAATAGTAAAGAAATTATTAACGAAATCAGATGATGAAATTACTGATATCATTTTAAATGAATTAGATGATATTCATGGTAAGATAGATTATGATCGTATATATGTTACTAGAGCTGAAAATAATTATGTCTATGCAGATACAAAATATAGCAAATATATTCACGAAGTTGGTGAGTATCTATCTGCAACATACGAAAACTTATATTTAATTGGAAATTCTAAAAAAGCAATTAATTTAGATCAAACGATCTTTGAATCTCGTGAGGTTGCGAGAAGTATAATAGAAAAAATAAAATAAATAAAATAACAGAGGTGAAAATATGAAATTTAAATATAACAGTAATGGTGGAGTTAAAGTAAAGAGTTTTTTTGAAGGAGAAAAAGAACAATCGGAATTGTTTGATTACGTAAGCGAGAAAAACTTATTTTCAGCGAAATTAGGAGAAGTTTATAGCTACTTACCATATGATAGACAGAAAGAAGTGTTAGTAGGTTTAGGTGAAAAAGAATACTTCGATTTAGATATAATAAGAGAGGTATATTTTAAAGTAGCGAAAAAATTAGTTGCTAATAAAGAATTTGAGTTTACATTGAATTTAAATAAAGAAGAAATTACAGCAGCTATAGAAGGTTTATTCCATGGTTTATACACTTTTGATAAATATAAATCTGATAGAAAAGAAAAGCCAGAATTAGTAGTTCATATAAATGGAGATTTTTCTGAAGAAGAATTTCTAGATGCTGTAGCGGAGGCAGAAGATATAATGAGATCTGTTTATTTCGCACGTGATCTAGTAAACGAGAGAGCAGAACATTTGTATCCGGAAACTTTAGCTAATGAAGCTAAAGATAAATTAGAGCCTGTAGGAGTAGATGTAACTATCTATGACGAAAAACAATGTGAAGAAATGGGCTTAAATGCATTTTTAACAGTAGGTAGAGCATCTGTCAAAAAACCTAGATTAATAGTAATGAAATATATGAATAATCCAGAATCAGAGGAAGTTATCGGTTTAGTAGGGAAAGGTGTTACTTATGACACTGGAGGATATTCTCTAAAACCATCGACTAGCATGGATACTATGAATTGTGATATGGGAGGAGCTGCTACAGTTATAGGAGCGATTCATTTAATAGCGCAACGTCAAGTTAAAGCGAATGTTGTAGCTGTTGTAGCAGCATGTGAAAATATGGTAGGAGGAGCGGCGTATAAACCAGGAGATGTAATATACTCATTATCAGGGAAAACTATAGAAGTAGATAACACTGACGCAGAAGGACGTATAACGCTAGCTGACTCTGTATACTATATTACCAAAGAATTAAAAGTTACTAAATTAATAGATGTAGCTACACTAACTGGTGCTTGTGTAGTATCTTTAGGAGAATATTATACTGGTTCAATAACAAATAATCAACAATTTTTTGATCAACTAAAAGAAGCAGCCAAATTAGCAGGGGAGAGAATTTGGCAAATGCCAGTAGACAATAGCTACAGAGCGTTAAACAAATCTAAAGTAGCTGATATAAAAAATACAGGTGGCCGTTATGGTGGAATGATTACAGCAGGATTATTTATAGAAAACTTTTTAGCTGATAAAAACATACCGTGGATTCATTTGGATATTGCAGGAACTGCTTATTTATCAAAACCAGAAAAATATTTACCTTCTGGAGCAACAGGAATTCATGTTCAAACATTATATAAATTAATAAAAAATTCTTAGTAGAAAATATATTAACAAAAATAAATAGAGTAACTAAAATTATAGGATAAGCTAAAACTTACAAAAGTACCGTATTATATGGGTTACTTAAATAGAAGTTTTCCTCATTTAGTTACTCTATTATTTATGTGATATTTTTCAAATATATTATTTGTTTTCAATTCGAAAAAAATTTTTTCTGAACTGTTATAATTTTTTTAAAAAAACAGTTTTGGTCACATTTATTTGTATGATTACAGTTTTCTTTAAATAATTTAATTTTAAGTAGGAAACTAAAAAAGATAAGAAGAAAAAAAGTTATAAATTGATCTTTTTGTTACAAAATTTCATATTTTTTTAAAAAATGTAAATTAATAACTACTAATGTATATTTATGCAGAAAAAAAGATAGAAAAAATAAGAATAATTTTTTCACATAAAAATTTTCACATATTTTTGTATATTTTATAATTATAAAGTTTACAATTTTTAACTACTATTAAATGATATATTTCGGTAATGATGAAATGACAAAAATATATAATACAGATCTACAGTTATAATACAATACAGTTGTTGTAAATATTTTTCTTGAAAGTCATTTTCACTAATTATTTCAACAAAGAAAACGGTTGCTAAAGGTTTTTGTATGTGTTATTATTAAGGTGTAAATAATAAACTAAGGAGATGTAATTATGATTATAGGAGTACCAAAAGAAATTAAAAACAACGAAAGTCGTGTATCTGCTGTTCCAGGAGCTGTTCAAGAATTAGTTCTTGATGGTCATACAGTTTATATAGAAAAAGGAGCAGGAATAAATTCTGGAATTACAGATGAAGACTATGAAGCTGTAGGTGGAATTATTTTAGATAGTGCAGAGGAAGTGTGGGCAAAAGCAGATATTATTTATAAAGTTAAAGAACCATTGAAATCAGAGTATAAATATTTTAGACCTGGTTTGATAGTATACACTTACTTGCATTTAGCAGCAGAACCAGAATTAACAAAAGCAATGGTAGATTCTGGAGTAATTGGAATAGCATTCGAAACTGTTAAAGTTGGAAGAGGACTACCATTGTTACGCCCTATGAGTGAAGTTGCCGGAAGATTGGCATTACAAGAAGGAGCAAGATTCCTTTCTAAAGTAAATGGAGGAAAAGGAATTTTACTACAAGGAGTTCCAGGTGTTGATGTAGGAAAAGTTGTTGTTGTTGGAGCAGGGGTTGCAGGGACAGCCGCAGCAACAGCCGCAGCAGGTTTAGGAGCAAAAGTAACGATGTTAGATGTTAATCTAGATAGATTGACAGAATTATCTCATATTTTTGGACGTGATGTAGAGACACTATATTCAACAAAATATAATATTGCAAAAAGTGTAAAAGATGCAGACTTAGTAATTAGCACAGTTTTAATTCCAGGAGCAAGAGCACCAAAACTTATTACGAAAGAAATGGTTGCTACTATGGAACCAGGTAGTGTTATTGTTGATGTGGCTATCGACCAAGGAGGATCAACAGAATATACAGAAAATAGACCTACGTCACATTCAGATCCTATTTTTGTAGAAGATGGGGTATTACACTATTCAGTAGCAAACATTCCAGGAGCTGTTGCAAAAACATCTTCTTATGCATTATGTAATGCAACAAATAGATATTTAAGAACAATTGCTAAATTAGGTGTTAAAGAATCTTTAGCTCGTCATCCTGAACTAATTCCAGGGGTTAATGTAGCAAATGGGAAAGTTACATTAAAAGCGGTAGCAGATGATTTAGGTTATGACTATGTTCCAGTAGAAGAAGCTATATAGAGGATATTATTCAAAATAATATAAGTAGATATAGAATTATTTAGATTTAATAGTTTATTTCTTTAGAATCTAATTTTGTATAAGTTTTGTAAAATATAATAAACTTTGTGTGGGCGACTTAAACAAATTGATTTCAAAAAAATCATTATTTTGAGTCGCTCCCTTAATGAAAAACTCCTTTTTATTTTACAAAAAAATATAATTTAATTATAATTGTATAATATAAAAAATTAAAAGAGGTGAAATTATGAGTATTTTCAGAAAAAAGCCTATTGAGGCAATTTTGAAAGAAAGTGGCAATAAAACAGTGACACCAACTATGAATACTATCGATTTAATATTGTTCGGTATAGCAGCAATAGTAGGTGGAGGGATATTAGTTCTTACGGGAGTTGCTTCATCAAAAGCAGGACCTTCTGTTATTTTTTCATTTTTAATAGCAGGTATTGCGTGCGGCTTAGCGGCGTTATGTTATGCAGAAATGGCTTCGGCTGTACCTTCTAGTGGTAGTACTTATACATATACTTACTTATCAATGGGTGAATTTGTAGCGCATAGTATTGGTTGGATATTAATTGGAGGATATGTCTTAACATCGGCAACTGTTGCTAATGGTTGGTCAAAATATTTTGTATCTTTATTATCTGGATTTGGGATAGATATTCCGGAGCAATTTACAAAACTTCCAGCTGATGGTGGATATGGTAATATACCAGCCCTATGTGTAGTTCTATTAATGACATTTATAGTATCAAAAGGAACGAAAAGTAGTAAGACTACGAACAATATTTTAGCAGCTGTAAAAATAGGTATAGTAGTTCTGTTCGTAGTAGTTGGTGCATTTTATGTGGAACCAACTAATTGGACAGCAAATTTCGCTCCTGCAGGAGTAGAAGGTGTAATGTTGGGTGCTACTACAGTGTTTTTTGCTTACTTAGGATTTGATGCTATTTCTACATCTGCAGAAGAAACTATAAATCCACAAAAATCACTACCGAGAGCAATTATTATTACAATCTTAATTTGTACAGCATTTTATGTTATTGTATGTTTAGTTCTTACTGGGATGATACCTTACGAAAGATTAGGAATTGGAAATGCTTTAGCATTTGCTCTTAATGAAGTAGGACAAACTAAAGTTGCCGGTATGATTTCGGCAGGAGCAGTAGTAGGTTTAATGGCAGGTGTGTTATCGTTTATTTATGCAAGTGTAAAAATAACTTATACAATGGCAAGAGATGGACTTCTACCTAAGCAATTAACTAAAGTTAATAATAAAGAAATTCCTAGTATACTTACTTGGGGATTAGGTATTTTAACTGCATTATTGTCTGGTTTTTTACCATTAGGTCAATTGGCAGAATTAGCTAATGTAGCGTCTATAATTTCATTTGCAATAGTTAGTTATGCAATTATAGTATTTAGAAAATCTAATCCAGAAGCAAAAAGAGGTTTCAAGGTGCCTGCGGTTCCTTTAATTCCTATAATTTCAATAGTCTTATTCTTAGCATTATTATATAGTGTTACTGCAACGACATGGTTAATATGTTTAGTTTGGTTTGTTTTAGGAAGTATTGTTTACTTTACATATTCAAAAAACAACAGTAAGCTTATTAGCAAAAAATAAATATTAATTGTATCGATTTTATTTGCAAACAACAACTGTTTATGCTAGAATAATATACGGGCACTCTTAAAGAGTGGGTTATAAACGTCCCCCTATATCAATGATATAGGGGGTTATTTTTATTTATTAATATTCGCAAGGAGAACAATTATGACTAAATATGTATTTGTTACTGGAGGAGTAGTATCTTCTTTAGGAAAAGGTATTGTAGCAGCATCAGTAGGAAGAGTTTTAAAAAATAGAGGATTAAAAGTAACTTTACAAAAATTTGATCCTTATTTAAATGTTGATCCAGGAACTATGAGTCCATATCAACACGGAGAAGTGTTCGTTACAGAAGACGGGGCAGAAACTGATTTAGACTTAGGTCACTATGAAAGATTTATTGATGTTAATTTAGGTCAGTACTCAAATGTTACAGCTGGACGAGTTTACTCTTCTATAATCGAAAAAGAACGTAGAGGAGATTATCTAGGAGGAACAGTACAAGTTATTCCTCATGTAACTAACGAAATAAAGTCTAGAGTCTTGTTAGCAGGAGAATCTAGTGATGCAGATGTAGTTATTACTGAAATAGGGGGAACTACAGGAGATATCGAGTCATTACCATTCTTGGAAGCAATTCGTCAAATAAGAAGTGATCTAGGGCGAGAAAATGTATGTTATATACACTGTACACTATTACCATATATTAAAGCAGCTGGAGAAATGAAGACAAAACCGACACAACAGTCTGTAAAAGAATTACGTGGACTAGGTATTCAACCTGACATAATAGTTGTACGTAATGAGCAACCATTAACAGATGAATTGCGTGCTAAAATCTCGTTGTTCTGTGATACGCCGAAAGAAAATGTAATAGAGAGCCGAGATGTAAATAATTTATACGAAATACCATTAAATATGAAAAAACAACATATTGATGATATATTGTTAAAACACTTTAACATGACAGCAAAAGAAGCGGATATGACAGAGTGGGCAGCTCTAGTAGAAAAAGTAAGTAATCTGAAAAAAGAAGTAAATATAGCACTAGTAGGAAAATATGTAGAATTACACGATGCCTATATTTCTGTAGCAGAAGCTCTAAAACATGCCGGATATAAACACGATGCAAAAATAAATATAGACTGGATACAATCAGAAGAAATTACAGAAGAAAATGTTGAACAATATTTAAAAGGAAAAGACGGTGTCTTAGTACCTGGAGGTTTTGGAGATAGAGGAGTTGAAGGAAAAATAACTGCTATAAAATATGCAAGAATAAATAAAATACCATTTTTAGGTATTTGTTTAGGTATGCAACTAGCTACTGTAGAATTTGCACGCAATGTTTGTAACTTGAATGGAGCACATTCTTCAGAATTAGATCCAGCAACACCATATCCAATTATAAACTTATTACCAGATCAAGAAAATGTTGTAGATATGGGTGGTACATTGAGATTGGGAAGCTATCCTTGTAGATTAACTAAGGGATCAAAAGCCTACGAAGTATACGGAGAGGAAAATATTACAGAGCGTCATCGCCATCGTTACGAATTTAATAACCATTATCGTGAAAGGCTTGAAGCTAAGGGATTAGTATTGTCTGGAGTAAGTCCTGATAATAGATTAGTAGAAGTAGTAGAATTGAAAGACCACCCATGGTTTGTAGCTGCTCAGTATCATCCAGAATTCAAATCACGTCCAGAAAAAGCACATCCACTATTTGATGGTTTTATAAAAGCAAGTCTAGAAAATGGTAGTAAATAATGGTTAATTTAAAAGAATTAATCAACGTTTTTGAACAACATAGTGATAAAGAACGTGCACTACAAATGAAAGCTTACTTAAGGGATCAGTTTGAATTTCTCGGTATAGCCGCACCGATAAGAAAACAACTATGGAGTCCATACTTCAAAGAAGCAAAAAAGACAAAAGAAGTTGATTGGGAATTTGTAGATATTTGTTGGGATAATGATTATCGTGAATTACAATATGCCGCAGTATATTATTTAAAACATATGCAGAAATTTTTGACGGCTAAAGATTTAGAAAAAATCAAAAGTTTAGCTCTTAGAAAATCTTGGTGGGATACGATAGATATTTTTGATAGAATTATTGGAGATATAGCTCTTCGTTATCCAGAAGTAACAAATACTCTATTAGAATGGAGTGTAGATAATAATATATGGGTAAGAAGAATAGTTATAGATCACCAATTGCTAAGA
>CAMEOL010000037.1 GCA_945929765.1 uncultured Gemella sp. | reverse complement strand
TTAATACCATAGAAAGTGATGCAATTATCTGCATTATCGTATTAAATTTGTATTGTAATAAACTTTTGTATTGATATAAAGTATAAGCAAAAAATCTATTCATATTTATCACCCGTCTTATCCTTTACAAGCAATACCTCTTGTAGGTTTAAGTCCAATACTTCAGTTTGTGTAACAATACTTTCATTCGGTATTAATTTTATTATATCTAACACATTAAATTTAGTTTCATCAAAAACAAATTCTTTAGAATCAATATTTGTACGTAAAGGCAATATTCCTTCTTCATCTAAATCTACTATATTCTCTCCGTACATTTTTAATTTTTTATATTTATTAAAAATTTGCTTGAAGCTCTTCACTTCACCATCATAATTAATTTCGCCATCACTTATCAAAATCATTCTCTTACATACTTTTTCAATATCAGAAATCTCATGAGTTGTTAGTATGATAGTAGTATTATACTTCTCATTTATTTTTAGTATTAGTTCCATAATTTTCTTCTTTGTTTCTATATCTAAACCGATAGTCGGTTCATCTAAGAACACCAGTTGAGGTTTATGAATAATACTAGCTATAAACTCTCCACGCATTCTTTGTCCTAAAGATAGTTGCCTAACTGGTTGATATAAATACTCTGTTACATTTAATTCTGTTATTAAATAATCTAACCATTCTTTATTATCTACTTCATAGATTTTCGATAAATACTCAAAAGAATCAATTAGTGGTAAATCCCACCATAAATGTGATTTTTGTCCGAATAGGGCACCTATGTTTTTAGCATTTTTTTGTCTATTAATAAATGGATCTTTACCAAGCACTTTTATTGAACCTTTTGTACTAGTTAGTATTCCTAACAGCAATTTTATAGTTGTAGATTTTCCAGCTCCATTATTTCCTATATATCCTACAATTTCTCCTTCTTTAATACTAAAATTTATGTCCTTCAACGCTTGTTTAACTGTTTTTTCCGTATTAAAAAAGCTAACTCTATTTTTTATTATGTAGTCTTTACTAAGACTCTCAACACTAATTATCTCTTTCATAATATATTTCCTCATATTTTAAAATTTATTTTATCTGTTATCGTATATTCTCTACATTTCTCATAAAGATGAAATTTTCTAAAATTAGATATTGTATAACTTCCAAACCCTGGAAAAATTATTTTATAACCTTTATCTTTTTTTTAAAGTAAAAATTTTCCGAAACAATCACCATAATACATAGTATTCCCCATTATTGTATATTTTATTTTAGAGTCATTATTATTTAATACTATTGGTTTTTCTATACCTTCATGGTGCAGAAACCCACATAGATGAGTCAATAAATAATATATTTTTATAATTAATAACTTTTTTATTAACTACAGAAGTAAGTAAGAATCCGAAGTATTTTTATATGGCATCCCCAGGTTCAAAAATTAATTTGATTTAAGATTTATAGATAGTTAACGTTTTAATTCAGTTCACCGTATACATTAGTATTGATATATAATAGATTGTATTCTATACAATATAGGGTTGCAATTGATGTATAGTAAATGGTTGTATAATAAATACGGGGTATGGAGAAAAATCCATACACCCGTATTTATTATACAACATTTTTTTTATTTTTTATTTTACAACATAAACCCAGTTAAATGGATCTTCTACTTTTCCTAATTGGATACCAGTAAGTTGTTCGTAGATTTTTTTAGAAGATTCTCCAGTTTCTCCTCCATTAACAACTACTTTTTTCTTACCATCGAATAATTCTCCAACAGGAGAGATAACTGCTGCAGTACCAGTACCGAAAATTTCTTCTAAAGTTCCTTTATCTGCAGCTTCATAAATTTCTTCAATTGAAATTTTTCTTTCTTCTACAGTTTCACCGTTATGTCTTAATAATTTAATGATAGAATCACGAGTAACACCAGGTAAAATAGAACCGTTCAATTCAGGTGTTAAATATTTCCCATCAACTTTAAAGAAAATATTCATAGCTCCAACTTCTTCGATATATTTTTGTTCTACTCCGTCAAGCCATAGAGTTTGTGCATAACCGTGTTTTTCTGCTTTCTTTTGTCCAATTAGTGACCCTGCGTAGTTACCAGCAGCTTTAGCAAAACCAGTACCACCACGAACAGCACGAACGTATTCATCTTCAACAAAAATTTTGTTAGGTTGAAGTCCACCTTTGAAGTAAGCTCCAGAAGGAGATAAAATTATCATAAATTTAACGTGGCTACTAGGTTTAACACCTAAAAATTCATCAGCACCGAACATAAATGGACGAACATATAATGAAGTACCTTCAGCTGTAGGTATCCAATCTTTGTCCACTTTTAATAATTCTGTTAAAGCAGTTAATGCAAATTCTTCATCTAATTTAGGAAGTGCCAAACGTTCTGCTGAGTTATTAATACGTCGGAAATTTTCTTGAGGTCTAAATAATACCGCTTCTCCGTTAGCTATATATGCTTTCATTCCTTCAAAAATACTTTGTCCATAGTGTAAAGTAATGTTAGCAGGAGATAGAGATAGAGGAGCATACTCTACGATTTCAGGATTATGCCATCCTTTTTCTTCAGTCCAATCCATCGTAAACATATGATCAGTAAAAATTTTCCCGAAACCTAGATTGTTTTGATCAGGTTTTTCTTTAGGGTTTTTAGTTAATGTAACTTTAATATCTTTAGCTTCAAGTTTTGTCATATAATTTATTTCCTTTCGAATTTTTGTACTATAACTATTATAATAGTAAACCCCACCAATTGCAAGTCAATTTTAAAAACTTATCAGAATATTTTAAAGTGTTTTATAGTAATAGTGGATAAATTAAGTAAAAAGTAATATAATTTATTTAGTATACTTATTTTGGAGGTATCTAGTGAATTTAGAAATAATTGCTGCACAGGCAGGTTTAGGAAAAACTAAATATATTATTGAGGATATAAAAAAAGAGAGAAATGATGTTAAAATTATAATAATTACCCCCGAACAAAATAGTTATAATTTCGAAAAAATGTTGTGTGAAGAATTTTCGGGAACATTTAATATAGATGTTATGAATTTTAATTCAATAATAAAATACTTTGCAAAACAATTAAAAATTAATGATGGGGCATTAGAAACAGAAATTAAATATTTTTATTATTTAGAAGTTGCAAAAAACTTACGCAGTAGTAATAATTTTTTAGTAAGTAGGATATTACAAGATATTACTTTTATAGATGTAGTGGATGACTTAATAAAAGAGTTAAAGGAATATAACATTTCTGTAGATTTTTTAGAAGAATATTGTAACAAGTTATCTGAAGACAGTACTCATAAACAAAAGATGTGTGCAATTTTGGAAATATATCGTGAATATCAAAACCTATTAATTACGAATAAAAAATTTGATAGAAGTGATTATATTAATAATGTGCTGTTATATATTGATTATTTAGATTTGAGTAATATTGTGTTTTATTTTGATGGTTACTATAATCTAACGGCACTAGAATATGTTTTGATGCAAAAAATAATAGAAAAGAGCAAAAAAACTGTAATATCAGTTGTAACAGACATAGAAAAATATACGAATTTTAAACTAGAGAAGATAATAGAAAATTATGAAATTAAAAAATTATCATATAAGCATATAGATTTAGAAATTCTAAAAAATGACTCTAGTTACAATTTAGATATTTTTAGAAAATCTCATGAAATGATGGCATCTATTAATAATATTATTAAAAGTTTAAAAATAAATAATTATAAAATAATAACGATGTTAGAAAAAAATAATGAAGTTATAGTATTTGGTTTAACTATTTCTGATTTAGAACTCGTAGAGATAGAAATATTAAATTCTTGGAGATCACGATACAATAATAGTACTTTGGCGCACATAAGTAAAGAATATCCTAAGGTACTAAAATCAAAAATTGATGTTACAGAAAAATTGAAAATATTTAAAATAGAAAATATAGAATTAGAAGTAAAAAATATAGCTAGAGAAATAGTTAAATTAAAAAATTCTGATTCTACAGTTCAGAATAGTGATATAGCTATATTATATCGCGATAAAAGTTACGAAAAATACAATTACATCTTTAAAAATTATGGTTTGGCAGTTCATTTGGACGAAAATAAAGACGTTACTAATCATCGCTTGATAAGAATAATAAAAAATATTATTTTTTATAACCCACAAAACATTTCTAGTTCTATCTTAGATTTAGTAAAAACTAGATTAACAAATTTTGAAAGTATTTATAAGAATTATGCATTAAAATATATTTTGTGTGAAGATCCATTGATTAACGATAGAAAGTTCGAGAAAATTCTCAATGAAATTGACTACTATGAAAAGATAAAGAATTATAGTGGTATTTTAATTGACAGTACAAAAATTTCTAAAGCAGAATCCAAAGAGTCTATTACTTCAAAAATAAACGCTATTACTATTGATGAGCTTGAAGAAATTTTAAGTCTAAAATTAGTAGCGAAAATTAATGACATAAATAGCGAGAAATTTACAAGAGAAAAAGGTAAATACTCTTCAGAAAAATTATATATAGTACAGCAAATATTATTAGATCTAAATAAGTTAATAGTAAACTTTCAAAATTCTAAAACTACAGGACAATTTGTAAAAAGAATAGTAGCCATTTTAAATTATTTTGATATAAAAATGTTACTAGAAAAATCTGAAGAACAATATGATAATCTAGAAGAATTAAATTTTGAGAGTGTTGATAGACAGGTTTATAGTAAATTAATCAAAATTTTAGATAACATATATACTTACAAATCAGATTATAAGATAAGTTTAGATGATTTTTCGAAAATATTGTTAAGCTCAGTTGACAAAATAAACTATAGATTTATCCCTATAACAGAAAATATGATAGTAATGTCAACAGTAGATCTTGCAAAAATTGAAAACAAAAAAGTAGTATTTGTTCTTGGATTTAATAAAGATATTTATCCAAGAAAAGTGTCTTCTAAATCTATTCTTGATGATAGTGATAAAGAATTAATATTAGAAAATACTACTATAATTATGTCTCCGAGTAAAAAAAGTTTATTAATAGATGAGGAGTTTGTTAGTTATTTAGCTTTAACTAGGGCTTCTGATATGCTTTTCTTAAGTTACAGCAAGTTAGGTAGTGATTTTAAAGAACAATCACCATCAATATATTTAAATAGTATAAATGCAATTTTTAATAATATTAATGTAGAGGCAGTGGATCCTATTTTAAAATTTAGTTTAGACAATATTAAATATTATGAAAAAATAGAAAATTATTGTAGTTATATGGAATTTAAATATATATATAATAAATTATTACAATCTTATATCGAAATTAAATCGAATACAAAGAATAATTTTTTTGTAGAACAATTAGAAAGTTTAATTATAAGGTATAATAGTGTAATAAAAAACAATAATAACATTATAATAAATGACATAGAAGTAGATAAAATATTGTCTGATAAAATTATTTTAGAAGAAGATTATTATATAAATAGTTATCAATTAAGAGGGAATAGTGTATTTAAAATATCTAATAATATGAAAAACAATTTTCTTGAAAAAAAAGGTACTAGTTTTAATAGGCTTAGTGCATCTAAATTAACAGAGTATAATAATAATCCCTATTTATTTTTTGTGAAGAGAGTTCTAGAAATTAAAGAAAAAGAAAAGTTTGGAATAAACAATTTAAATATTGGGACATTTTTCCATGCGGTATTAGATAATAATTTAATAAAGAGCTTTATTAATACTGAATCAGAAAGATTAAGTACTATAAGTATCGAAGAAAATATTTCAGAAGTAGTAGATGAGAATAAGATTTCTAAGTTGTTAGAAAAAGTTTTATCTGAGGATACTAATCCGGATATTTGTGAGTTTTTGGAGTTGTTTGAGTATTCAAAATTAACTGATTATACGTTACAAAAATTAAAAGTAAGAATAATTAAAGCAATAGTAAATGAGATAATTTATCAAGTAATAACTGGATATAAAATTCACGAAACAGAAAAAAGATTTAAATTAACAATTACTGAAGATACGATAGTAGCTAATATTGGAGGAAATAGCTTTGAAAAAAAATTATCAAAAAAATACAATATACAAGAAGTTGTATTTAACGGTATAATCGATAGAATTGACGTTAAAGATAATAAATATATTGTCATAGATTATAAGAGTTCGTTGACAGATTTTAAATACAAAGAATTTTATTATGGTGAAATTTCTCAGTTATTAACTTATATACTTGCGTATACATTGAGCAATGAGATAAGTTTAGAACATATTACAGGTGTATTTTACAGAGAAATAGCAACAGAAAAAGAAGTCTTAACAAAATATCGTTTAAGGGGATTAGTTAACTCTGATATCTTGTTACAAGAAGATTTTGCAGAGAAATCTAGTGATGTTATAGTAACAAGCGTAACAAAAAAAGGAGTTATTCATGGGAGAGATAAATATAAAGCTTATACAAGTACAGAATTAGAGAAATTACAACTTATAAATATTGATAATATAATGAAAACTATAGAAGAAATAAATAATTTTAATTTCACATTAGGCGAAGATGATAGCGAATTATGTCAATTATACAAATTTGCAAACAGTAAAAATACTAAGTTAGAAAAAGATTATCCTAAAATTAATAATAACGAATTAAAAGTACTGTTATTAGAAAAAAATATTGACTAGAAATTGCAATAAAATTACAGTGTTATTTCAAAGTGCTTAAGGTAGTGTTTTTTTGCTAATAGTTAAGTAGTTTTAATTTGTTAGAGAGTAGGTACTGAAAATAAAAAGAATAGAAAAGTGACGAAGAAATAAATCGATGAAGCTTTTTATTAAGGGAAAAGTTATTTGTATGGGACTTGTTTTTTTTACAATAAATTATTCAACGCTAGGGAAAATATTATAATCATAATACCCTAATTTGATTGTAATTGACGTAACTTATTATATTTGCTATAATTTATAAGTAAAAATTAATTATAATATAAAGGAGAAATGTTTTGAAAAAACTATCAGCACTAATTTTAGGTTTAATAACGATGGTTACTTTAACAGGGTGTTCCCCAGACTCTAGAGAAGGTACATTTTACGAAACTTTCGTAAAACCAATGGATCAGTTATTAAAAGCTATTTACGACATTGTAGGTAGTTGGGGACTTGCTATAGTAGTAGCTACAATTATTTTAAGGTTAATAGTAATGCCATTCATGATTTATAACGTGAAAAAACAACGTGATGCAAAAATCGGGATGGAAAAAGCTCGTCCAGAGTTATCTGTAATCACAGAAAAAGTAAATGAATTAAAAAAAGAAGAAGTACGTGCGATCTCAAAAGAAGATAAGATTAGAATTCGTCAACAACAAATGGAATTGCAACGTGAACAAATGGCGGTAATGCGTAAATATAACGCAAATCCTATGAGTTTAGTTGGATGTTTACCAATTTTGATACAAGCACCATTTTTAACAGGATTTTATTTTACTTTAGTAAATCCATTATATTCTGCAGGAATTAAAACATCAACATTTTTAGGTTTCTTCCCATTAGGTGAAAGATCTTATATTTTACCTATTTTTGCATTTATAGTATATTTTATACAAACTAAGTTGCAATTAGTTCTAAATCCACAAACACCACAACCTGGACAAGAAGCCATGATGGAGCAAATGAAGATGATGCAATGGATAACTCCTATAATGATCGGTGGATTCTCATTTGTAGTTCCGGGTGGAGCAGCAGTTTACTATATAGTAGGGGGATTATTCCTAATAGCCCAAACTTACATAGGTTATTTAATTTATCCACCGTATAAACCAGAAGTAGTGAAAGAACCTACATTCGATCCTAATAAAGCACAAATTGTTGCTAAAAATAAAAAGAAAAAGAAATAAATTAATTAATTAATTAATTAATTAATGTTCCTAAGGACAACGTTATTTGTTCTTAGGATATTTTTATAGAACTATAGAGTCAATGATGTAGATATTATTGGTGAATTTATTAAATATTTTAATGGAAATGCTAATAAAAATAAAAAAAATGTTTTTAAAGTGTTGACTTTTATAAACAATATGTGTATAATTATAAATGTTCTGTTGAAATAACAGATTAATCCACAGTAGCTCAGTTGGTAGTAGCATCTGACTGTTAATCAGAGGGTCGCAGGTTCGAGTCCTGCCTGTGGAGCTTGGAGTAGTACTCAAGAGGCTGAAGAGGCGCCCCTGCTAAGGGTGTAGGTCGGGAAACCGGCGCGAGGGTTCAAATCCCTCCTGCTCCGTATTTTTTTGGCCCGTTGGTCAAGTGGTTAAGACACCGCCCTTTCACGGCGGTAACAC
>CAMEOL010000036.1 GCA_945929765.1 uncultured Gemella sp. | reverse complement strand
ACTGTGCTGGAAAAATATGTTATTATTCATATGATAAATTTGACAACTAAAAATATAACAAATTCCAATCAAATGCAAGCTTTAGCACTTGCTTATATAGGAGATAGCATATATGACATTATGGCAAGAGAATATATTATGAAGTATCATTTAGGTAAAATTAATGATCTACATAAGCAAGTTTCTAATATAGTGTCAGCAAGAGCACAATCAGCATTTATGAAACAAATGTTAGATGAAAACATTTTAACTGATGAAGAATTACAAATATATGGACGTGCCAAAAATCAAAAAAATAATTCAAAAGCAAAAAATGCTTCAATAATGGAGTATAAATTAGCAACAGGATTAGAAGCAGTATTTGGTTATTTATATTTAGAAAGAAATTATACAAGATTGGAGGAAGTGTTTAATTACATTATAGAAATTTATGAGAAGGAACAATAAAACTAATCGAGATTTTAAAGAAGAACGTTTAAAAAGAAAAGTAAAAGAGAAGAATTATTTTGAAGAGGAAACTATCGATACTGACAAAGAAGTAATAGCTGGACGTAATAGTATTTTAGAAGCAATCAATGCAGGAAGAGAAATAAATAAAATTTTGTTCCAAGAAGGTATAGAAAAAGGACGATTAAAAACAATTTTTAATATCGCTAATGAAAAGAAAATAGTGTGTCAAGAAGTACCAAAACGAAAATTAGACAATGCAACATCAGAGCGTCATCAAGGGGTTATTGCTTATGTAGCACCGTATAAATATTATGAATTAGATGAGGTTTTGAATAATTTAGAAATTTCAAAAGAAACAACATTATTAATTTTAGACCATATAGAAGATCCTCACAATCTAGGAGCAATTATAAGAAGTGCAGAAGCAAGTGGAGTAAAAGCAGTAATTATTCCGAAACGTCGAGCTGCAGTAGTAAGTCAGACTGTAGTGAAAGCATCGGCAGGAGCAATAGAATATATGCCTGTTATTAGAGTAGGAAATTTATTGGATACTATCGGAAAATTAAAAGAAAAAGGTTTTTGGATTGCGGGGACAAGTCTTACAGCAAAATCAGAAAATTATACAAAAATTGCAAAAGATGTACCACTAGCTATAGTAATAGGTAATGAAGGAGAAGGTATGAGCTCTACAGTGACGAATGCCTGTGATTTCATATATCATCTTCCAATGTTAGGAAAAACTCAAAGTTTGAATGCCTCTGTAGCGGCGGGAATTGTAATGTATGAACGAATAAAAATAGAACAATAATCTAGCTAGGTTAAAACAAAAACATTTTATTTTTGAAATAAATGATAAATATTATATTGTGGCTAAACAAAATGATTTCTAGAAAGAACGTGTTTCTTTAGTCATTGTTCGTATCAGTTTATTGATTAGTATGAAGTTTATATAAAGTGACTGAATAATAAATGATGTGGTAAAAAATAAAGTGTAATATTTTTAAAATTACCACAGTTGCCAAATATCTTATAAGTAAATTTTAATTAATACGATAGTACTAGGAGGAGATAGGTTATGCAACATTTAGGAACAAAGTTATTAGAAACAGAGAGATTAATTTTGAGAAAGATGACAATGCAAGATGCACAATCTATGTATACTAATTGGGCAAATAATGATGAAGTAACAAGATTTGTTACTTGGTACCCCTATGATAATGTAGAAGATGTGCGTAAGAGACTTATTAGACTAGAGGAAATGTATGTAGAAAATAATTTTTATTCTTGGGGAATTGAGCTGAAAGAGAGTAAGGAGTTAATTGGTGAAATATCATTTGTAGATTTTTCTGAAAAACATGAAACGGCAACGTTAGGTTATATAATCGGGAAAGAATTTTGGGGACAAGGCTATATGGCAGAAGCTGTAAATAGATTAATAAATTTTGCATTTAAAGATCTTAATTTGTATAGAATTCAAGCTTTTTATGATGTAAGAAATCCAAATTCGGGAAGAGTTATGGAGAAAGCAGGAATGAAATATGAGGGAACATTACGTGATTGTCGTATAGTTAAAGGAGAAAGAGTAACATTAAAACAATACGCCATACTCGTTACTGATAAATAGTAAATAAAAATACTTTCAAAGCAAAAATTAGTGATTTTTGTATAGAAAGTAATAAATATATATGATACAATGGCAGTGTACATATATTCTTAGAGGAGAGACAATTATGACAAACAACAATCCATTATTAAATGCAAGAGAACAAATAAAAAAAGCGTGTGATATTTTAGGGTATAGCGAAGAAGTATACAATTCTTTAAAAGAACCTCAAAGATTTTTTGAATTAAATATTCCTGTAAAAATGGATAATGGTTCAGTAAAATACTTTACTGGTTTTCGTTCACAACACAACGATGCACTAGGTCCTACTAAGGGAGGATTAAGGTTCCATCCTTTAGTTACAAGAGATGAAGTAAAAGCTTTATCTATATGGATGACATTTAAATGTGCCGTAGCAAACTTACCTTATGGTGGAGGTAAAGGCGGTATAATAGTAGATCCAAAAGATTTATCAAAAACAGAATTAGAAAACTTATCTCGAGGATTTGTTCGAGGTATTTATAAATATTTAGGTGAAAAACAAGACGTTCCAGCTCCAGATGTAAATACTAATGGGCAAATTATGTCTTGGATGGTAGATGAATACAATATACTATCAGGAGAACAAGGTATCGGAACATTTACAGGAAAACCTGTTGAATTAGGAGGATCTTTAGGAAGAACAGCGGCAACTGGACACGGGGTAGCGTATAGTGCAAAATTAGCATTAGAAAAACTAGGTATCGATATAACTAAATCTACAGCGGCTGTACAAGGTTTTGGGAATGTTGGAAGTTATGCTGTAAAAACATTAATTGAATATGGAGCAAAAGTAGTAGCAGCAACTGAGCGTGATGATAATGGAGAACAATATGCCGTATATCGTGAGACAGGATTAAGTTATGAAGAATTACAAAATTGTAAAAATAATAAAGTTAGATTCCATACATTGCCAGAAACTAAGAGATTGTCACTAGAAGAGTTTTGGGCACTAGATGTAGACGTTTTATGCCCTTCAGCTCTAGAAAATTCTATAGACGAAAAAGAAGCGGAATTAATTAAAGCAAAAGTTATCTCAGAAGGAGCAAACGGTCCAGCAACAATATTAGGAGATAAAATTTTAAACGAAAAAGGTATTGTTACAGTACCGGATATCCTTGCTAATAGTGGTGGAGTTACTGTTTCTTACTTTGAGTGGGTCCAAAATTTACAAGGGTACTACTGGAGCGAATAAGAAGTAGTAGAACGTCAAGATAAGATTATGTATCAAGCATTTAATGAAATTTGGGATGTAAAAGAACGATTTAATATTCCTTTTAGAGCAGCTGCTTATGTGTATTCTATAGAAAAAATAGTGCACAATATGAAATTAAAAGGTAGATTATAAAAAGGAAATTATTTTCTATTAAGTTAATATAAAAATTCATTTTAATTTAAATAACATTTATATATTAAAGGAAATATGATAATACTGTAAAAAATAGTTCAGATATTGCTAAATTAAAATTTCCAAGGAAATATGAGACGTCTAAGTAGTTTTAGTGCTATTTAGACGTTTTTTTATAGAATAGTTGAAAACATTTTACTTAGCAAGTATAATGGAGTTGTTAGAATAATATTATATCGGTGGTGATTTAAATGGATTTAGAAAAATTAAGTGAACGAAAAGTAATACGAGATCCTATTCATGGATATATAAATATAGAATATAAAGTAATTTGGGAAGCAATTGATACGAAAGAATTTCAGAGATTACGTAGAATTAGACAGCTTGGAGGAGATTTTCAAGTCTATCCTAGTGCGGAACATACAAGATTTACACATTCGTTGGGAGTTTATGAAATTGTTCGTAGAATGGTTGCAGAAATAAAATCTTTACAGTCTGAAGTAAGTGAATATGATAAAATAGCTGTTATGTTAGCGGGTTTATTACATGATATTGGACACGGACCTTTCTCTCACGCATTTGAGCATGTTACATCCCATAATCATGAAGATTATACAGCTAAAATTATTTTGGGAAATACAGAAATTAACAAAGTATTAACTAAGGTATCGAAAAAATTAGCAAGGGATGTAGTAGATATTATCCAACACAATCATAAAAATGATATATTAAATCAAATAGTATCAGCCCAATTAGATGCAGATAGAATGGACTATTTATTAAGAGATTCTTATTATTCAGCAACGAGTTATGGGCAGTTTGATTTAGAAAGAACTTTACGAACGTTACGAGTGAGAGAACATCAAGATGGGAAGAAATATTTAGTAACTAAAGAATCTGGTATTCATAGTGTAGAAGACTATATTATGGCACGTTATCAAATGTACTGGCAAGTGTATTTTCATCCGGTAGCTCGTAGTTATGAAGCGGTATTTATAAAATTTTTTGAGAGACTGAAAGATATTTATAAAGAAAACAAAAAATATTTTTATGATTTAGTTGCAATTGTTCCTTTTTTAGAAAATACCGAGGTTACAGAAGAAGAATATTATCGTCTAGATGAAGGGACAATAATGTATTATTGTAATTTAATTCAAGATAAGGATGATGTTATCGCAAAGGATTTAGCTAGAAGGCTATTGAATAGAGATTTATTTGAATATGTGGACTATACAGAAGAAACATATAACAAGTTGAAAGAAAAGTTAGAAAGTGAAAAAATAGATCCTAAATATTATTTAGTAGTAGATAATATAGAAACTAGCCCTTATTCGCCTTATAAAGGACAAAAAATATTTATTGAAAAGAAAAATGGAGAAATAGTTGAATTAGAAAAAGCTAGCACAATAGTAAACGCCATAACAAAAGGCGAAGTAAAGAAAGAGGGTACTATTTTTTATCCAAAATTATAATTTTCAATAATTATTCAAAAAAATAAAATTAATATCGTTTAGCTAAATAGAAAAAATGAGTAAACCGAAAAGAGAAATAATAAATTTTTAAAGATGCTATGTGTAAGAAAACAAAATAAAATTGTTAGAGCTTTTGTTTTTATTTTGTTTAGTATAATGTAAGTCCGACAAAAAAATATTGTTATCTAAGAGTTTCTTATATTTTGGTAGGTACAAACGCTGTTAAAAAGCGAAGATCTTATAATTTTTGCAAGAAAATTTACATTCTTGCTTAATTTAAGAATCTTCGCATTTTTTATAAATTTAATATAATCTAATCCTTATATACTTTTTAAAAAATTATTTTTAACTTGATAATGTTCCTTGAAATATTACATGAGATCTATACCGTTTATTTGCTTTATATATGTTATCCTAGTGGATATTATTGAAAAGATAAATTAATATCACCATTAACAGTATCAATATTTATATTTTTATCGCTATTATTGTCTAGATAGTTAGTGTTAATTAGTTGTTTACATTTAATATTGTAATGTGATTTTTCGTTAATAAAATTTAATTTGAAATCACCATTAACAGTTTTAAAATGGCTATATTTAGCGTCACATTTTTTTGTTTCGATATCACCGTTAACTGTTTCAATAATTAAATTTTCTTGGCAATTAGTATGCAGAAATTCAAAATCACCACTTACGCTTTTTGCGGTAATATTTTTTGTTGATAGCACTTGTCCTCGAATATCGCTGTTAATTGTATCAAATGTCATGTTTTTAGCAGAATCTAAATTAATGTAGACGTCTCCGTTAATAGTTTTTAACTGGAGAGAAAATTCTTTGTTAGGTAGTTTAATAGAAATAGTATCTTTATTTTTAGCTATCAAATTGTTTAAGTTAATTTTTTTTGCATTTTGAACTTTATTTTCTATAAAAAGTTCAGTTTTGTTTTCTATTATATTAAATTTGCTAAATTCATTTTCGTAATAAGAGATATGAATATTGTTTGTTGAAGATTTATTTATATTAATATCTTTATTTGGTATTATTATCGTTACTTTTTCTATATTATCGCTGAGAATAATTTTTTCTTTATAAATATTGTTTAATTTCTTTTCTTTGTTAAAAAACATACTTACTCCCCCTAATTATAAATTGTTTTTTAGTACGTCTATTAACATAGGATTAGCGACATTATTACGTGCTTCTTTTCCTAACAAATATTCAACTATTTCGTAGCCAAACAATAGTGCAACTGCAGGTCCTTGTGCCGTAATGACATTGCTGTCTTTTATTACAGCTAGATCTTTGCTGTAAGATTTGTAAGTTATTTGTTCTTCAAAACTAGGATAGCATGTAATATCCTTGTCGTTTGTAATTCCCGCAGCATTTAGTACTATAGGTGCAGCACAAATTGCGGCAACTAATTTTTTTGCATTGTACATAGCTTTAAAGAATTCTACAACAGTGCTGTTGTTTTTTAAATTTTCACTACCAGGCATTCCTCCTGGAACGACTATAGCATCATAGACTAATATATCTTTAATTTCATTAATTTTTTTGTCTACAGATAAAGTAATATTATGTGATCCTGTAACAGCATCTTGATTGTTTGCAGAAATTAAGTCGACATCTAATCCTGCACGACGTAATATATCTAACGGAGCAACTAGCTCTAATTCTTCAAATCCGTTATCTACAAAAAATGCTACTTTTTTCGTCATAAAAATGACCTCCTTTAAATTTATTTTCTACAATTTTTCACAAAATTTGTGAATATGTTTTGTGACTGATTATGCTTATTTTGCAATAAAATTTCAGGATGCCATTGAACAGCAAAGATGTATTGTTCTTTAAAGTTAGATTCAATAGCCTCGATAAATCCGTCTGGACTAAAAGCGGTAGCTTTTAAATTTTTTCCTAATTCTTTTATTGCCTGATGATGAAGTGTATTTACAGTTGTTGATTCCTCTAAAATGCTACGAGCAATACTGTCTTTTTCTGTCGTTATCGTATGACTCGTATATTTTGGATGTGTTTCTTGCAAATGTTTAATAGTGTTTTTTTCTAAAATATTTATATCTTGGTACAATGTGCCACCCATTGCGACATTTAGTATTTGCATTCCACGACAAATAGCAAATATAGGTTTTTGTTGACGTAAAGCTTCTTTAACTAATGCAATTTCAAATTCATCTCTTGTAGGAAGAGTCTTTTTAAGATGAGGGGAAGGCTCTTCTCCATAAAATAACGGCGATACATCTTGACCTCCTGATAGTAAAAGTCCATCAATTGTATTTATGTATTGTCTAGCTAACTCAGGACTACCTATCGGTAATAGTAGTGGAAGACCACCAGCGTTATATATACCTTCAATAGTATCTATAGGTGAGTATGCAATCTGAGTATTACTTAATATTTCTAATTCTTCGTTTATTTCGTTAGTAGCTATTCCTATTTTTGGCTTCATTAATATCTCCTTTATTTCTTTATATAATTATATCATCGTAATTGTGGTAAATAAAGTGGAAGTTACTCGAAAATTATAATTTCAAAAAGAGTTGATTTTGTTAATTTATTTTTTTGAAAGGATACAGAGAGTTTTTTATCTTGAATGGATAACCAAAAGAGAACTACGTCTAAACAATTTTGTTAATGAGTAGTAATAATGCTGTGTAAGATAAATTTTAATTATTAGAGAAAAGAAAATTGTTTTTTGTTTTAAAATAACATAAATTGTATGCTAATTACATATATGGATATACTGAAAGAACTATTTAATTTAAAACGAAATAAAAGTAGGGTGTGAAAAATTATTCACATCCTACTCTAATAATTAATTATTTATTTTTGTAATTCTAGAACACCATAGTTTCCATCTTTACGTTTGTATACTACAGCAACTTCATTAGTAGCTTCGTCAGTAAAGATGAAGAAGTCGTGTCCGATAAGTTCCATTTGAAGAATAGCTTCTTCTTTATTCATTAAATTAGCCGGAACTTTTTTCACTTTAACAAATTCTAAGTTTTCTTCTTCTGTCTCTTCAAGTTCGCTAGTTATAATATTTTCTTCAACTATTCCTTTTTCGCGACCTTTTCTGTTAATTTTTGTTTTGTGTTTTCTCATTTGACGTTCTAATTTATCAACAGCAAGATCCACAGCTGCATATAAATCTGCATTTACATCTTCTGCACGTAATGTTACGCCTTTTAATGGGACAGTAATTTCTATTTTTTTGTCTCCATTTTTGTAAGTTTTAGCATTTGCATAAACGTTAGCATCTAGCTCTCTAGCAAAGTATTTTTCTAGTTTAGCAACTTTGCTTTCTACATACTCTCTTATAGCTGGAGTAATTTCTAAGTTTTCTCCTCTTACTTGATATCTTAACATAATTAAGCACTCCTTTCATTAAGTAGAAAACTACTTTAGGGATTAATACCCCTTGTTTTTTATAATTATATTATAACACAAAATGTAAGCAATATCAATAAGCTGTATTAAAAGTTTAAAATTATTAAAATTACCAAAAATCACGAAAAATTTACCGAATAGCACAAATTTAATAAGTTATTAAATTTATATTTTATAATAAAGATACTAACGTAGAGCTCAAAGTTAGAGAAAATAAAGGAGGATAATAAATATGAATGAACAA
>CAMEOL010000035.1 GCA_945929765.1 uncultured Gemella sp. | reverse complement strand
CTTGAAATAATGCTAATTTTAGAAGTTTCTTGTGAATCATTATATCCTTTATAAGTAGTGCTTATTTTTTTATCAGATTGTGTTGATTCTCCTTCGAACACAAGTTTATCTTCTTCAAAAGCACTATCTTTGTAAGATTTATCACCAGTTTTTTCTGTAACAAATTTAGCTACTTTGTTAGGTTTATCTTCGTCTTTATAACTAAATTCTAGTTTATCTTTTGATGTTTTTGTACTAATTACTAAAGTTATATTTTTGTTGTTTTCATTAGCTTTTATAGTTCTTATAACTTCGTTATCTTTAATTTCGTATTCTATTATAATTTCATTTTTTAAATTTTTAGTAATACTTTCTTTTATAGATTTCAAATTGTTTTTGAAATTTTTCTTTTTCGATTCAGAATTTATTTTTGGTAAGTATATTTCTTCGTATTTAGATAACATATTGTTAATATCTTCAGATTTTAACTTAACAATATACTTACCATTATCTTCAGTAATTGAGTTTTCAGGTATAGATTTTAAAATATCTAGTTTTTCACTAGTAGACAATATTGTCTCGTCATATGTTTCTGTAAAGAATAGTGTTTCTACAATGTTATGTACTTTTATTTCTAGCTCATCTATGGTATCTTTAAGTTGATTTGTTGTCTCACTTGGCGGTGAACTTTCAAAAGAATTTTTAATATATTCTTTAATCACTTGGCTAGGTATAGATACTGCATAGTCTATAGCAGAAGAGTCAATAACTATATTATTTTCTTTATCTCGTATGTTGAAAGTTAACGATTTATTTTCGTTTGGAATAAAAGCAATATCAGCAGATATAGCAGATTCATTCTTATTAGCGTCATAATAAAAGTCTACGGATGAATTTACAGTAGGGATATTTATTTTTAAATTCTTGTCATTTTTAATATTTTTATCAAACCATGCTAAATCTTCTTTATGGCGTTCTTTCAAGTAATTTTGAACATTTTCTGATGTTTCAACTTCGGCACTAGCTATTTTTACTAACGGATTATTGAAGTAATTATAAGCATAAAATGAACCACCACCGATTACAACTGTACCTGCTATAGCTATTGAAGTTAGTAATTTTTTGTTTTTCATATTGTTATCCTCCTATATATCCCTTTACTAATATTATAAAAAAATAAATATCTTTTGTAAAGCGAATACATAAATTGGTATGTTTAATTATTCAATATTATATTTTCAAGGTTACTAATAAAATATGATATTTAGAAAGCAGTAATGCGGATTAGTATTTATATTAAAAAATTTTAAATTTAGTGTAGTATTGCTCAGTAGAGAAGGTATTGTTTTTTTATAATTTATTGTACGCTTCAATTAAAGAGAGAACTCTGTTTGCATTATATAATGTGCTATGATATAATACGAATGGAATAAAAAAGGAGGAAATTTATTAATATAATTACAGCGCCCGAACTGAGGTTAGACGATTAAATTAACCTTAGTTGACGAGGAAAAAAGTTATCGAAAATTCGGCGGATGCTTTTTCGGAATTTAGAGTTTCGTTAAGTAGCATACAAAAGTATACTAGCGTATAAACAAAAATGTTACTGTCTCTTAATATACAATGACTTATATAGCCAATTTACTATGATTTTAATAGGTAAATCTATATAGTTGAATTAAAAATTTAATAATAGGAGATAATTTATATGTGTGGAATAGTAGGATACGTAGGAAATGGTAATGGAGTAGAGTTTTTGATCGACGGATTAAGTAGTTTAGAGTATCGTGGATATGACTCTTGCGGAATTGCAGGTATTACCGATGGAGATGCTAAAGTAGTAAAAACAGTAGGACGTATTAAAAATTTAGAAGAATTAGTAGCAGAAGACTTAGTTCTTAATATAGGAATTGGTCATACTAGGTGGGCTACTCACGGGGGAGTTAACACAACTAACTCGCATCCACATCAAAGTTTTAGTGGCAGATTTACACTTGTTCATAACGGAGTAATAGAAAACTTCCAAGAGTTAAAAGATAGATTTTTCAAAAATGTAAATTTAGTATCAGAAACAGATACAGAAGTAATAGTTCAATTAATCGAATTATTTTCAAAAGATGGTTTGTCGACAAAAGAAGCATTTTTAAAAGCAATTTCTAAATTGCAAGGTTCATATGCATTATGCTTATTAGACAAAGAAGATAAAGATACTATATATGTTGCGAAAAACAAGAGCCCACTATTAATAGGACTTGGAGAAGGGTGTAATTATGTAGGTAGTGACGCTCTTGCGATGATAAAATATACAAATAAATTTTTCGAAATTAACGATGGAGAAATTGTTACAGTTAAGAAAGATAGTGTCGTAATTGAAGATAAAGAAGGAAATGTAGTAGAACGTGAATCATTTACACCAAATATCAAATATGGAGAAATAGATAAAGGTGTATATGATCACTATATGATTAAAGAAATTAATGAGCAAGCTTTTGCGATGCGTAATATTATTTCTCAATATTTTAACGGAAAAGATGTAAAAATGGACGAAGAAATTATTAACAACGTAAAAGAAGCTGACAGATTATATGTTATCGGATGTGGAACTAGTTACAATGCAGGTTTAGTAGGAAAACATTATTTCGAAAAATGGGCAAAAATTCCGACAGAAGTTCATTTAGCATCTGAATTTGCATATAATGTTCCTCTATTATCAGAAAAGCCGATGTTTATCTTCCTGTCGCAATCAGGAGAGACGGCAGATCTACGTGCAGTGTTAACTAAAATTCGTGAAATGAATACTGATTATAAGTTTTTAGTATTAACAAACGTAGACGCATCAACATTAAGTCGTGAGTGTGATTACACATTGTTATTACATGCTGGAGTAGAGATTGCTGTAGCGTCTACAAAAGCATATACTTCACAAATAGCTGTATTAAGTATACTTGCTTACGAAGTAGCTAAGCAATTAGGTAAAAAACTTAAAATAGACATCGAAAAAGAACTTTCAGTGGTAACTAATGCGATAGAATCTATTTTAGACGATACAAAAAACATTAAGAAATTATCAGATAAACTTTTCACAGAGCGTAATGCTTTCTATATCGGACGTGGAGTAGATTATTATAGTGCATGTGAAGCTTCATTGAAATTAAAAGAAGTTTCTTACATTCAAACAGAAGGATTTGCTGGTGGGGAACTTAAACATGGAACGATAGCCCTAATAGAAAAGAACACACCAGTAGTTGCATTAATTACTAATACAAAATTAGATTTAAATACAAGAAGTAATATAAGTGAAGTAGCAAGTCGAGGTGCTAATACATTAGTAATAACTTTAGAAAAATTAGCACGTGAAGGTGACTACGCTATCCCAAATGTTCACGAAGAATTAGCTCCTATTGTGAGTATTGTGGTAACACAATTATTTGCTTACTACGCAGCTACAGGCCGTGGATTAGATGTGGACAAACCAAGAAACTTAGCTAAATCAGTAACAGTAGAGTAATAATTTTATTTCTATCTTTTTGAAAATAAAATTATCGAACTAAATCTTAATTTATACAGAAATATCTATGGATCATCAAAATATGAACCGTAGATATTTTTTTGTATTAAATTAGAATCATAAGAGGTAGTTCTCCAGAATAAAAAGATTAATTTTTGGCAGTATTTGAACGTAAAGTGTCTAAATTACTACTATTAAAAATAAGAAGATACAATATAATATATATTAATTTTAAAAAATAAAATATAATAGTTATTATATATCCTGTATTCTAAGAAGAAAGTAGCGACTTTTGTTATTATAACACTATTATATTTTGGTATTTTCTGAAAGGCAACATATCAAAATTTCACAAATAAATTTATAAAAACTCTTGAAATAACGAATGTTCTGGTAGTATAATATAGGTGAAAAATATAGAGGGAGGGAATTTATTATGAGTAAAATAAAAAGATTAGTATTGGAAAAAGATAAGTCGATAACGGATACTTATAATGAACTTTTACAAACGGCTAAAAATAATGGTTGTGAATTAGTTTTAGAAAGATTAATCGAAGGAATAAACAATCAAGTATTGGTAGCGGTATTCGAAAAATTTTATTTACGTAGTAATAGTTATGCTAGTTTAACTTTATTGCTAGCAAAAGAAAATCAAATTACTACATTAGATATAGTAGGGGCTGCTGGAGGTACAGGTATTTTTAATATAAGTTACTGGGCAAATAGCGATATAACTGTATCAATAGAACAAGCAGCGAAATCGTTAGGATTTCAAACGAAAAATAAAGTGGCGGTTGAATAAATAGTCAACATGTATTACTTTTGAATACAGAGCAAGAATTATAAATCTAAAAATAAAAAACACGTGAAAGTGTGAAGTTAAAAGCAATAATTTGAGAATACTAATCGTTTAGGACTCGTATATATTATGCTAATTAAATTTCATATTTCACGTGTTTATTTAATTTATTGTATATTTTATTAGTTTAAATTTTATTATTTTTATTTTTTTTAGGGACTCTACTTCCTAAATCAATATTCCAAACAGACTCTTCTTGTTTCGCTATTTCTTTAAATAAATTTTTATTGTTTGAAGCGGAATTATTATTTGATTTTATGTTGTTATGTGAATGTTTGTTATCATTATCGATACTAACATTTATTTTCTTTTTATTATCACTAATTACTTCGTTTTTTTTATTTGGAACTCCAGAGCTACCATATATTGATGAATATACAGTTGAAGGTTTATATTTACCTATTGTTTTATTTGCAGGTGAAGATATTTTTTGTTCAACATACGAAGTAGTATTTCTTTTCGGAATTTTCACGTTAGAATATTTTTCGAAAATAGCATCTAATTTTCTTTGATTACTTTCTATTTTTTCTTTACTTACAGGACGGTAACCATAGTCTTTAGTTTTATATTCACCGAACACAAGTGGACTATTATCATCTACAAAGTAATCTTGTGTATCATTAATATAAAGTTTTTCGACATAATCAATTCCTATTTGTTCAGAACTATCTTCTAGTTCAGTTGATGCTGTGTCTTGCTCTATATTTTGATATTTGTAATTTTCTTGTGTATATTTGTTTTCCTCAAAAACTATATCGTTAGTTTTACTAATGTTATTATTTACAGATAAATCTTTAGTTAAACTTTCAATGTTCGCACTTTTAGATATACTATCTATTTTATTTAATTCATTAAGTTCTTCTATTTCAGAATAATCTAGATTGTAATCACTATAGTCGTCAATAATGTTTTTTCTTGTTTTAGCAGTGGATTGCTGTTTTAATTCATCGTATTCAGGGTAATGTATCTCGCTATCTTTTGCTATTTTTTCGATAGAAATTTCCGTCGTATCTTCTGTAGGAATGTCATTTTTTTCTACAGCCTCTTGTTTAATTAATTGAAGATTTTCCTCAAGTTTAGTTATTTCAGGAGAAAATTCAGCATTAGCTTTTTCTACTATATTAGTTTCTATAATTAAATTATCTAGTTCAGATTGATTGTTTTCAAGTAAATCGGCACTAGTTTTTTTACGGAATACATCATTTCTAAATTGTTTTAATTCTTCTGGATGTTCAACATTATCTATATTATCTTCAGAAAATTTAGAAGTTTTATCTATATCATCTTCGAATAAATCTTCATTTCCTTCTAAAACTTCGTTAACTGTAGTATATTTTAATTTTTCTCTACGATCTTTTTCAGAATCACTTTCTGATATTTCTATATCATAGTTACGTATATCTTTTTTACTGTTTTCTTCATGATACTTAATTTCTTGAATAAAGTTATCAATTTCTTTTTCTTCTTCGGAGTTAGAAATATTGTTATCACTGATATTTTTTCTAGTTATTTTATTAAAATCATTATTTAATTGTTCTCGTTCTGCCGATTTCTTAGAAATTCTTAGGTTTTCTTTTGTTTCTATATTTTTTTCTTCTTGTTTTGAAGAAAAAATATCTTTTGAGAATTTTTCTTTATTATCTTCTAAAACTATGTTTGTTCCTAGTTCTTCGATTTTTTTATCTTGAATTCTACGTTTTACTTTCATTGCAGCAAGAGTAGGGTGTTGGCGTCGTTCTTCACGATTATCTTTGAAAACATCGAAGTCTTTAACAGCTGCAGCTTCTATACCGAATGAATTTAAAGTGTCTTTTATTGATTTTTCTTCTTCTATTTCAAAGTCTTCGTTAGTTTTCTCTTCTGAGTTGTTTAAAGTTTCTTTCATTTCTAATTCGAAAGTATCATTAATTGTATCTGATTCTTCATTATGTTCATCAAATTCTAATTCTAATTTTTCTTCTTCTTTTGTTTTTAACATTTTAGCTAAGAACTGTTCTTTTTTTTCTTTGAGTTTAGAATGTGATTTTTCTTTGATAGGTTCATTTTCAGGTAAATCTAGATCCTCATTTTCAAAGTCATTATCTTCTTTTAGACCGTAGTTAGCGATAGAATTAAATTTATTTTTAATTTTCGAGAATGGCGAATTACTTTGGTTTTTATTTTTTTCTTGCTCATGTTCGTCAAACAAATCATCCTCAAAGGAATATTCTTCTTCAAATTCTGCATAATTATTAGCAATATCTTCAGATGAATTGTTCTTCCTTTGTTGTTTTTGGCGTTCAAAGTAAGTTTTGTAGTCTTCAGGTTCATCATCAATAATTTCATCGATATATTCGTTCTGTTCTTGTTTTGTTGTTTTTGGTTCTTTAAAAAGATTAATTATTTTTGTTAAGAAACTTTCTTTTTCTTTTGGTATATTTTCTACATTGATTTCAGAATCGTCGTAAAGATCTTCATCATCGTATTGTTCATCGTAATATTCGTTATTATCTTCTAATTTATCATTATTTTTTTTAGAAGATAGTATTTTAGAGAAGAATGAAGATTTTTTTTCTTGAGCGAAATTTTCATCAATATCTTCTTCGTAATAGTATTCATTTTCTTTATTTTCCGCATTGTTGTGAGTGTACTCGATTTCGAATTGTTCGTTAGCTTCTTCAGCGTTTAGTTTATCAAAATTTTTTTTAGAGTAGTCTTCTTCAAACCAAGCTTCTAATTTACTTTTTTTGTTATCTTTTTTTATTTTTTCGTAGTTTTTATATTGATCTTCTGCATTTTGTTCCGCAATATCATCTTCAGCAAAAAACTTTTTCCAGTTAACCATCCCATTGTCCTCCGATTAGAATTATAGATTTAAGTCTTTTAGTTTTGTCCCTACTTTTATATCGGCATCTAATACAAGTATTCCTTTTACTTCTTCGTCTACAGGTAAGCCTAATTCACGTTTTGAGCAAAGCATACCGTTAGACTCTACACCGCGTAGTTTTGATTTTTTTATTAATAGTCCACTAGGCATCATTGCACCTATAGTAGCTACAACTACTTTTTGTCCGACAGCTACATTGCTTGCTCCACATACTATTTGTAATGGATCTTCAGCTCCGATGTTTACAGTAGTTACTGATAATTTGTCGGCATCAGGATGTTTTTCTTTAGTTAGAACTTCTCCGACGACGAAATATTCTTCGTTAGTTCCATCTAAGTCTATTTTTATACCATTTTTTTCTAATCTTGTTAATAATTTTTCTTTTTGTTCGTCAGTTAAGGTAATATTACCGTCTCCTGCTAAATTTAGATTTTCAACATTAAATATATTTAGTCCAACTAAATTTCCAGAATTATCTTTAATTAATGTAATATTTTTTTTGTCTTCATAGATGTTGTTTTCACTACTTTTAATAGTTATAAGTAAAGTTTCTCCTAACATTTTTTTATTATAAAAAAATAACATATTTTCCTCCTTTTATTCTACAAATATAAATAAACTTTCAAGTTTTTCGTTATCGTATTTAAATGTTATTGTTGTTATTGGAACACGGCCTTCAGCAAAAAAATGAACCATCATTTTTTGAAGAATTTCTAGTCCGGATTTATTTTTTATATCAGCTATAATAAGAACATCTTGATGAGGTAAACCTACATAAAATTCATTGCCAATTTTTTTGTAAAAATATTTTAAAATATCGTCATTGAGTAGTCTAGAACCATCATAACCATCGCGGCTATTAAGAAAATAAAATGTATTATTTGCTACCGTATCGCTATTATATTTAAGTGGCAGGGATTTTAGGTTATTCATTGCGGCATTATGTAGCTCGTCTTTAGTAACATAAAATTTATTTATTAGTTCAGAAGTTATTATTTTATAGCTGTTTTTCAAGTCGACACTATAAAATATTTTTGTTTCGTTTGTATGATTAGTAGTAACAAAGTGTTCTGTAGAGTTTTTACCGAAAGAGGTTGCTCTGAGAATAGGATAACAATTTTTTAATATTTTTTCTTTAGAAAATTGTTCTTTAGAAAATTGTTCTTGAGCTAAAAAGTTTAATTCGATATTAGCAATAAATTTTTCTACAAGTTGATCACTTTTCTCTGTTTGATTATCATCAAGTCGAACTAAGAAGCTTTCTAGATCTATTTTAGCTTTAAATTCTTGCCAATTAAGAGAGTAAACTGTTTTATTGTTCTCTTTTTTTTCGACAATTTTTAAATTACTAAATTTAGAATATAATATATTAAAAATATATTGTTTAGAGTAGAACATAGTTTCCCTCCATTTGTAATGTTATCCTTTTTATTATAACAAAAAAAGCAATAAATAGCTAAATTTAGGGCTAATTTTAACAAAAAAGTAATATTATATTTATTGCTTACTGCTTAAACTATATAAAATGTAGTTCATATATTATTAGTGGTAAAAGTTAAAATAAGATTATCCAGATTGTTTCGTTTG
>CAMEOL010000034.1 GCA_945929765.1 uncultured Gemella sp. | reverse complement strand
AGGAGTTTCGTTTTTTAAAAAGCTCTGTTGCAATACAAAAATGATTTTTGTGATATTTTATTATTATCAATGGAAGATATGCATTATAATTTAGTAATAAGTTTTTTTGTCGGATAGAGTGAATCACTATTGTAGTAAACGTTTGTATATGCAAGGGTGTGATATCGATATGTGATTTACTTTTGTACTAATATATCTATTTATAAAAAAGAAAAAAATAAAAATTTTTTCAAAAAAAATTAAAAACTGTTGTATATCTAACATATTTTTTTTTATAAATAGTGTATAATGTAATTAAGGTAATCGATTACTAAAAAATAAAAAGGTTGAAAAGTACAGGAGAGACTCATGCGAGCACCGAAGGTACAAGTTAACAATTAGCGATTGTTGGCGAAATTCTCAGGTAAAAAGAACGGTACTTGGACAAACTCTGAAGTTTAATTATGACAGAGGAAATGCTAAAACATTTCTTTCTGTCTATTTTTTATAAATTAACAAATACGAGGTAATTATAATTATGAAACTAATAACTAACAATCCTAAATTTAAGAGCTTTAAAAATAAAAGAATAGAAGTAATATTACATGAAAATAGTTATATGGACATATTAGAAATTACTCGTGATTACGTTCATAGAAATTATAGAATATTAACTCATCCTCTGTACGGTAGTGTAAAACCTAACGAAACAGTTTATAGAACTATTTTAATAGAAGAGAATGATAAGTTAGATAATAATTCAGTAATGCTAATATCCGAAGCAATCGAAACTTTTAAGAAGTTCAAAAAAAATAAGATCACACCAAATTGGACGGAACAAGTTAAAGATGATTTCAGCGTAATAGATTATGATTTATTAAAAAATGCGATCGAAAGAATTATATAGTAAAAATAAGGAGGTATGATACAATGTCAGAACATTTTGATTTAATAATTATCGGATCAGGGCCAGCAGGATTGTCTTCAGCTTTATATGCATCACGTGCAAAGCTAAAAACATTGATACTAGAAAAAGGTAAAAACGGTGGACAAGCTGCTTCTACACACCTTATTGAAAATTATCCAGGTTCGATTGAAAATCCAACAGGACCAAATTTAACTGCTAGAATGTTAGAACAAGCGCAAAGTTTTGGTGCAGAACTAAGAAAAACAGAAGTGTTAGAAGTAGATTTCTCAGGAAAAGAAAAAGTAGTAAAAACGAAAGATGGGGATTTCACTTCGAAAGCGGTAGTAATTGCAACAGGTGCTACTCCTAGAAAAATGGATGCACCAGGTGTGAAAGAATTATCAGGAAAAGGTGTTTCTTACTGTGCAACATGTGATGCAGATTTCTTCCAAGATCTAGAAGTTTATGTAGTTGGTGGAGGAAATAGTGCGATAGAAGAAGCTATCTTCTTAGCGAAATTTGCTCGCCAAGTAAATATAGTTCACATGTTGTCAGATTTCCAATGCGAAAATATAATTTTAGAAAAAGCCCAAGCAACTCCTAACATTACAATCAAAACTCGTACAGTAGTACAAGAAGTAAAAGGAGATGGAGTACTAGAATCAATAGTATTCAAAAACTTAGACACTGAAGAAGTATACGAAGTAGAAGCTGACGAAGAAGATGGAACTATGGGATTATTCATCTTTATAGGATATGTTCCACAAACAGAACTATTTAAAGGGCAAGTTGAACTTAATGCAGGTGGATACATAGTAGCAGGAGAAGATACAAAAACAAGTGTTGACGGTGTATTTGTAGCAGGAGATTGTAGAATTAAAGAGATTCGACAAGTTATTACAGCAGCGGCTGACGGAGCTGTATCAGCAATAATGGCTGAAAGATATATTAGCGAACATTTTGAATAATATTAAACAAAGGGGGATACATAAATGTTAGCAGTAGATAAAACAACTTTTGATGCGGAAGTATTAGAGGCTGAAGGATATGTATTTGTAGATTTTTGGAGTGAAGGATGCGAACCATGTAAAGCATTATTACCAGAGGTTCACGCATTAGCTGACAAATACGAAGGTAGTATGAAATTTGTTGCTTTAGAAACTACAAAAGCACGTAGATTAGCAATTAAACAAAAAGTATTGGGGCTTCCTACTTTAGCAGTATATAAAGATGGGGAAAAACTAGAAGAAGTTACAAAAGATGATGCAACAATAGAAAATATTGAAGCATTAATAAAAAAATATATTTAATTAAAAAATAAGGAGGAACGAAGTATGCGTCTTGAATTAGGGAAAATTCATATTAAAGACATTCAATTTGCTTCAGAATCAAAAATTGAAGGGAACGTATTGTACGTTAATAAGGAAGAGCTAATCAAGGCGGTATGGGACGATGAAGCTATCGTCTCTGTCGACCTAGATATAGCAAGACCAGGTGAAAGTATTCGTATAACACCGGTTAAAGATGTAATCGAACCACGTGTGAAAGTTGATGGTCGTGGGGGGATATTCCCTGGTGTAATCTCGAAAGTAGATACAGTAGGAGAAGGAAGAACTATTGCATTAAAAGGTATGGCTGTAGTTACAACTGGTAAGATCGTAGGGTTCCAAGAAGGAATTATCGATATGACAGGAGTTGGTGCAGAGTATACACCATTCTCAAAAACAAATAACCTTGTAGTTATAGCTGAACCAGCAGAAGGTGTAAAACAACACGATCATGAAAGAGCTGTTCGTTACATCGGGTTTAAAGCAGCATTATATATTGGGGAATTAGCTCGTAATCTAGAGCCAGAAGAAGTAAAAGTTTACGAAACAAAACCTTTATTAGAACAAATTGCAGAATACCCAGAACTTCCTAAAGTAGGATATGTATACATGTTACAAACACAAGGTTTATTACACGATACTTATGTATACGGAGTAGATGCAAAACAAGTTGTACCAACATTGTTATATCCAACAGAATTAATGGATGGAGCTATAGTAAGTGGTAACTGTGTATCAGCATGCGATAAAAACCCAACTTATGTACACTTAAATAATGGAATTGTAGAAGATTTATACGAAAAACACGGAAAAGAAATTAACTTCTTAGGAGTAATTATTACTAACGAGAATGTTTACTTAATGGATAAAGAAAGATCTTCTAACTGGACAGCGAAACTTACTAAATATTTAGGTTTAGATGCAGTAATAGTATCACAAGAAGGATTCGGTAACCCAGATACAGACTTAATTATGAACTGTAAAAAAATTGAAAACGAAGGTGTGAAAACTGTAATTGTAACTGATGAATACGCAGGACAAGACGGAGCGAGCCAAAGTTTAGCAGATGCTGATCCAAAAGCTAATGCAGTAGTAACAGGTGGTAATGCGAACCAAGTTGTAGTATTGCCTAAGTTAGATAGAGTTATTGGACATATAGATGTAGTAAATGTAATTGCAGGTGGTAACCAAGATTCATTAAGAGAAGATGGAACTATTGAATTAGAAATTCAAGCTATTACAGGAGCAACTAACGAAACAGGATTTGGATATTTAACAGCCAAAACTTACTAAAATCAAATTTAATGGAGGAAAAAGATAATGGTTAGTCTTATAAATAAAAAGATAGTTATTATCGGTGACCGTGATGGTATTCCGGGATTAGCTATCGAAGAATGTGTTAAAAATATTGAAGGGACAGAAGTAGTGTTCTCATCTACTGAGTGTTTTGTCTGAACGGCTGCAGGGGCTATGGACTTAGAAAACCAAAAACGTGTTAAAGAAGCTGCCGATAAATTCGGAGCAGAAAACGTAGTAGTTATTCTAGGTGCATCAGAAGCCGAAGCTGCTGGTCTAGCAGCTGAAACTGTAACTGTAGGTGATCCAACTTTTGCAGGACCTTTAGCAGGTGTAGCGTTGAACTTAGCGGTATACCACGCATTAGAAGAAGAAATGAAATCACAATATGACCCAGCTATATATGAAGAGCAAATGGGTATGATGGAAATGGTACTGGATGTTGACGAAATAGCAAGCGAAATGCAAGACATTCGTGGATAAGCTAGTATTATGAAATAGGAGGAAATGAAATATGTCTAAAATAAGAGTAGTACATTACATTAACCAATTCTTCGCAGGGGTTGGTGGTGAAGAGAAAGCTCACATAGAACCAGAACTTCGTACAGAGTTACCACCAATATCTACACAGTTACAGGGACAACTAGGAGAAGAATTTGAAATAGTAGCAACAGTAGTATGTGGAGATAGTTACTTTAACGAAAACTTAGAAGAAGCACAAGCTACATTATTAGAAATGATTAAAGGGTTAGAGCCACAATTATTCATAGCAGGTCCAGCATTTAACGCGGGACGTTACGGAGTTGCTGCTGGAACAATTACAAAATTAATAAAAGAAGAGCTTAATATACCAGCTGTAACAGCTATGTATATCGAAAACCCTGGAGCTGATATGTACAAAAAAGATGTGTACATTATCGAAACATCAGATAGTGCTGCAGGTATGAGAAAAGCATTACCAAAATTAGCTAAATTTGCAGCTAAATTAGGACGTGGAGAAGAAATATTATCACCAGCAGAAGAAGGATACATACCAAGAGGATTACGTGTTAACTACTTCCATGCAGATAGAGGTTCAAAACGTGCAGTTGATATGTTAATTAAGAAAATTAAAGGTGAAGAATTCGAAACAGAGTATCCAATGCCAGACTTCGATAGAGTTGAGCCGAACGCAGCTGTAAAAGACTTATCAAAAGTTAAAATAGCATTAGTTACATCTGGAGGTATTGTTCCAAAAGGAAATCCAGATCGTATCGAATCATCTTCAGCATCAAAATATGGAGAATATTCAATTGCAGAATTTGAGGATTTAACAGAAGTTACTCACGAAACAGCACACGGTGGATATGACCCAGTTTATGCAAACTTAGATGCAGACAGAGTATTACCTGTTGATGTATTAAGAGATTTAGTAAAAGAAGGAGTTGTAGGAGAATTACACGATAAATTCTATACAACTGTAGGTAATGGTACTGCTGTAGCAAGTGCAAAATCATTCGCAGCAGAAATTGGACAAAAATTAGTAGCTGACGGAGTAGATGCAGTTATCTTAACTTCTACTTGAGGTACTTGTACTCGTTGCGGTGCAACGATGGTAAAAGAAATTGAGAGAGCAGGACTTCCAGTAGTTCACATGTGTACAGTTGTACCAATCTCTCTAACAGTTGGAGCTAACAGAATTGTACCAACAATCGCTATTCCTCACCCACTAGGGAACCCAGCTTTAGATAAAGAAGAAGAGAAGAAATTAAGAAGAAGATTAGTAGAGAAAGCACTTAAAGCTTTAACTACAGAAGTAGATGGACAAACAGTATTTGAAAACTAATTTCATGATATAAGAAAGGAGATAGGAGAGGAGAATAGGGAATGGGGTCTTCTCTCCTAGATAAGAAAGATGAATTATCCAGTGTTTAAGGGAACGGGATACGTTTTGGTTCATACACCAGATATGATAGTTGAAAATGGATCGACTTGTGAAGTAGAAAGAATAACAAATCCTGGTTCTGAATTTTTAGAAAATGTTAGTAAACATATTAGATCATATGAAGAAGTTGTAAATTATTTACCTAACCAAGTATATATTGGTAACTTGACACCAGAAAAATTAAATGATTATCCAATGCCATGGTATGATGTAAAAGATTACAAAGGTGATCGTTATGGTAAATTAGGACAAATAGTACCGCAAGATGAATTTATAGCGATTATGCAACTATGTGATGCATTCGATTTAGTAAAATTATCAGAGCAATTTGTAGCAGAAGTAAAACCAAAAATTGAGCAAAATTTTGGAGCTCTATCACACTTATTTGATAAATTGGTAGGGTCAGATATTTCTGATAGACCTTCTGATAGTCAAAAATTACTTCACAATGGAGAAATAATCGGGTATGTGAAAAAAGCTCACGACGTAGACGTGAACTTAAACGCGCATGTTATATTTGAAAATTTAGTAGTTAAAGCGTCGGGAGTTATTTCTGCATTAGAGTTATTTAAAAATGCGGATATAAATCCTGAAGAAATAGATTATGTAGTTGAATGTTCAGAAGAGGCATGTGGAGACGTAAACCAACGTGGTGGTGGTAACTTTGCTAAAGCTATAGCTGAAGCGTGTAATTTAATTAACGCAACTGGGTCTGACGTTCGTGGATTCTGTGCAGCTCCTACGCATGCATTAATTAGTGCTGCATCATTAGTACAAGCAGGAGTTTACAAAAACGTTCTGGTTGTAGCAGGTGGAGCTAGTGCAAAACTAGGAATGAATGCTAAAGATCACGTTAAAAAAGAAATACCAGTATTAGAAGACGTACTAGGTGGATTTGCAGTATTATTATCAGAAAACGATGGAGTTAATCCGATAGTTAGAACTGATTTAGTAGGTAAACATAATGTTGGTACAGGTTCTTCACCACAAGCAGTAATGTCAGCTTTAATAACAACAGGATTAGATAAAGCAGGATTAAAAATTACAGATGTAGATGTGTTCTCTGTAGAAATGCAAAATCCGGATATTACAAAGGCAGCTGGAGCTGGGAATGTACCGGAAGCAAACTACAAAATGATCGGTGCTCTAGCAGCAATGCGTGGAGAAATTGATAAGAAAGAATTAAAATCATTTATCGATGAAAAAGGATTACCAGGTTGGGCGCCAACACAAGGGCACATTCCATCAGGAGTACCATACATAGGATTCTTGAGAGATGATTTAACAACTGGAACATATAATAGAGCGATGATCGTAGGGAAAGGAAGTTTATTCTTAGGAAGAATGACTAACCAATTTGACGGAGTATCGTTCATCGTTGAAAGAAATAGTGGTATAAAAGAAGAAACAGGTAGCGCTGTATCAAAAGAAGAAATCAGACAAATAATAGCAGAATCAATTAAAAAACTTGCACAAAATATGTCAGAAGAGTAGAGGTGATACACTATGAGTAAAAAAATAATTTCAGAAGTATTACTTGAAGTTGCAGAAGCAATAGAAACTGGAAATTTTGGAAAAAAAATAAAAGTTGGACTTACAACACTAGGAAGTGAACACGGTTCAGAAAACCTAATTAAAGGTGCACAATTAGCAAAAAATGACTTGTTTGAAATAGTGTTAATAGGAAAAGGGCACGAAGATTTCCAAAGTTATGAAACAGAATCAGAAGATGAAGCACATAAAATTATGGAAAATCTTCTAGATAGTGGAGAAATCTCTTCATGTGTAACAATGCATTACAACTTCCCTATTGGAGTTTCTACAGTAGGGCGAGTAGTGACACCAGCAAAAGGGAAAGAGATGTTTATTGCTACTACTACTGGGACTTCAGCTACAGATCGTGTAGAAGCAATGGTAAGAAATACTATTTACGGAATTGCTACAGCAAAATCAGTAGGGATAAAAAAACCAACGGTAGGAATAATTAATATCGAAGGTGCAAGACAAACAGAAAAAATATTATTAGATTTAAAAAATAATGGCTATGACTTTGAATTTACAGAATCACAAAGAGCAGACGGTGGGGCTGTAATGAGAGGGAATGACTTACTTATGGGGACGCCAGATGTTATGGTAACAGACTCGCTAACAGGAAATTTATTCATGAAAATATTCTCATCTTACCATACAGGTGGTGACTATGAAGCTCAAGGATATGGTTACGGTCCAGGAATAGGAGAAGACTACGATCGAAAAGTTTTAATTCTATCAAGAGCTTCAGGATCTCCAGTAGTTGCAAAAGCACTACAATACGGTTATGAAATAGCTCTAGGTAATGTTAGTGAAAAAGCTAGAGTTGAATATAAAGCTGCTCAAAAAGCAGGATTAGATAAGATATTTGCAGAGCTAAAAAACAAAAAACAAGATTCTAAATCTAGTGAAGAGGTTAAAATGCCAGAAAAAGAAATAGTTACAGCTTCTATTGCTGGTGTAGATATATTAGATTTGGAAGATGCGGTAAAAGCACTTTGGAAACAAGGAGTATATGCAGAAAGTGGAATGGGATGCACTGGACCTATAATTCTTGTAAATACAGAAAAAGAAGAATTAGCAACAAATATTTTAAAAGATAGTAGTTTAATATCATAAGTAGAGGAAGAATATTCCGAAATTAGACATAAGCCTATAAATTCTGTTGCAGAGAACTTATAGGCTTTTTTTATAAAAGAAAATGTAAAATATTAGAGATTTTCACTCTAATTAGTTGTGTTTATGTGCAAAATAAAAGTAAGTATGTTATAATAAGTACTTATATTATTTTCACACAATAATATTATAAATAAAAATTGCATTTAAATCAATATAAAATAATCATAATGTATAGTTATTATTATTTCTTTAACTAAATATTATAAAAAAGAATGTTATTGTTTAAAAAATAATACATATTTTAGTATATATCGTATCAATTGTAATTTTATTTAAACTAATGTATGTTTATTAATAATTTTGCACATAAAATGTTGTATATTTTTGAGAGGTAAACAATATGAGTTATGACGAAATAGTAAAGTTGATAAATACAATAAATGATTTTATAGCAAGTAATATACTAGTTTGGGGATTACTAGGAGCGGGTACGTTTTTAAGTATTCGTTTAGGGTTTCCACAGATTTTCAAGTTTGGTCAATCTTTAAAAATAATTTTTTGTAAAAAAGGAAAAGATCAAAATGAAGGATCGATGTCATCTTTCCAAGCATTAGCTACATCTATTGCTGCACAAGTAGGTACAGGTAATGTTGCAGGGGTTGCAACAGCTCTAACAGCCGGAGGACCAGGAGCAATATTTTGGATGTGGATTGCTGCTTTTGTAGGAATGGCA
>CAMEOL010000033.1 GCA_945929765.1 uncultured Gemella sp. | reverse complement strand
CAAGAACATACGTTTAAAATAGAAGAAGCAGATAAAGAAGCGAATAAATTAATTTTAAACAGACGTGTAGTTTTAGAAGCAGAAGAAGCTAAAAAATTAGACGAAATATTCTCGAAACTTTCTGTAGGACTAGAATTAGAGGGTGTAGTTAATCGAATAACAAATTTTGGAGCATTTGTTAATTTAGGAGATATTGATGGTCTTGTGCATATATCAGAAATTTCTCATAAACGCGTAGAAAAAGTAGAGGACGTACTTTCTAAAGGAGAAACAGTAAAAGTTTCAATTATAGATTTAGACAAAGAAAAAGGAAAAGTATCACTTTCTATTAAAAAATTATTACCAACACAATGGGAAATAGCGAAAGCTTCTGTAAAAGTAGGCGATGTTTTTGAGGGGCCTGTTAAGAACATTACAAGTTTTGGGGCTTTTGTAGAAATAATTGACTTTGTCGAAGGATTAGTACATTTATCACAAATTTCTCACGAAAGAGTAGAGAAAGCAGAAGATGTGTTAAAACGCGGTGATGTAGTAAAAGTTAAAGTAATTGATGTAGATTTTGAAAACGAAAGAATCGCTTTATCAATGAAAGAATTAATAGAAAAACCAGTTGTTGAAGTTGTTGAAGAAGAACCAGAATTTGATACGTCTTATTTAAAATCAGAGGATACAGAATTTAGTTTAGCAGATAAATTCAAAGATTTACAATAATATCCATAGTTATTAGGATGTATGAAAGCAATGGGTTGAGACAAATATATTAAGCAGTTAATAATTAAAGCTACTTTTGTTTGATAATATTGTCTCGCCCATTATTTTTATTAAAAACTATTAGGAGGTAAAAAATGGCAAAACCGACAGTAGCTATTATTGGAAGACCGAATGTAGGGAAGTCTACAATTTTTAATAAAATAATAGGAGATAGATTATCTATAGTAGAAGATGTTGCGGGTGTGACTAGAGATAGAATATATTCAAAAGCAGAGTGGTTAAATTATTCTTTCTTTATGATCGATACAGGTGGTATAGAATTAGAAGATACTCCATTTCAAAAACAAATTCGTGCTCAAGCAGAATTAGCTATAGACGAAGCCGATGTTATAATATTCTTAGTAAACGGACGAGATGGAGTAACACCAGATGATGAATTAGTAGCAAAATTACTATATAAGACAGACAAACCTGTAATATTAGCTGTTAATAAAATTGATAACTTTGATATGAATCATATGATTTATGATTTTTATTCTTTAGGTTTTGGAGATCCATTCCCAATTTCTGGATCTCATGGATTAGGAATTGGAGATTTATTAGACGAAGTTTGTAAAAATTTCAAAGTATTAGAAGAAGACGATGACGATGACAAAATTCGCTTTGCTTTAATCGGAAGACCAAATGTTGGGAAATCTAGTTTAATAAACACAATTTTAGGAAAAGAAAGAGTAATTGCTTCAGAAATAGCTGGAACTACTAGAGATGCTATTGATAGTGATTTCAGATATGATGGCGATGATTATGTAGTAATAGATACAGCAGGTATTCGTAAACGTGGAAAAGTCTATGAAAGTTGTGAAAAATATTCAGTTTTACGTTCGTTAAAAGCTATAGAACGCTCAGATGTTGTTTTAGTTGTAATTAATGCAGAAGAAGGAATTATTGAACAAGACAAAAAAGTAGCGGGATATGCACATGAATCAGGTAAAGGTGTAATTGTCGTTGTAAACAAATGGGATGCAATCGAAAAAGACGATAAAACAATGAAAGAATTCGAAGAAAAAATTCGTGATAATTTCGCATATTTAGACTATGCAAAAATAATATTTGTTTCTGCGAAAACAAAGCAACGAGTGTTCAATATTTTTCCATTAATAAAAGAATCTTATGAAAATAGACATAGAAGAATTCAATCATCTACATTAAATGAGGTAATTGTGGATGCAGTATCTATGAATCCTACACCACAAGATAAAGGTAAGAGATTGAACATATTCTATTCATCACAAGTAGCCATAAATCCACCTACTTTTGTATTTTTTGTTAATTATCCAGAACTTATGCACTTTTCTTATGAACGATTTTTAGAAAATAGAATAAGAGAAGCATTCTATTTTGATGGAACACCAATAAAATTACTAACAAGAAAAAGAAATTAATAGCATTAAAGTTTATTAGAGCTGATCTTAAAAGTTTAAAAATCTACTTAATAAAGATTTTTAGTCTTTAAGACAGCTCTAATTTAATATTTTATCAAGGATATTTATATTTAAATAAATATGAAAGAAACCTTTCTTTTAGTATACATTAATATATAAATTCTGTTATAATATGGTTGAGAGAATAAAAAATGAGAGGAATAAAACATATGAAAATTTCTGTTATAGGTTCAGGTAGCTGGGGCACAGCATTGGCACAAGCAATTACAGATAATGGTCATAATGCTATGATCTATGCACGTAGTGAAACTTTAAGAGATGAAATTAACAATGACCATACAAATAAAAGATACTTAAAAGAAGCACATTTACCAGAACAGTTGGTAGCAACAAGCGATTTACAAGAAGCAGTTAATTTTGGAGAAGTATTAGTCATAGCGGTTCCTACTAAAGCGATGCGAGAAGTATGTAATGAAATAAATAAATATTTGACAGAAAAAAAATATATAATTCATGTCTCTAAAGGTTTGGAAGTTAATACTAATTTTCGTATGTCAGAAGTCATAAAAGATGTAATAGGTAAAGAAAAATTAAAAGGTGTTGGAGTGTTAAGTGGACCGTCTCACGCAGAAGAATTAGTATTGCGTCATCCGACAGTAGTTGCAATAGCATCTGAAAATGACGAATTAAACGACTTAGCTCAAAAAATCTTTCAAAATGAATATTTTAGAATTTATGTAAATAAAGATATTATTGGTGTAGAAATAGGCGGAGCACTAAAAAATATAATAGCAGTAGGATGCGGTATTATAGATGGTTTAGGTTTAGGAGATAACGCCAAGGCAGCATTTATTACCCGAGGATTAATAGAAATAACAAGAATGGGGAAAAAACTTGGTGCAAGTGAGTTAACATTTTTAGGGTTAGGAGGAATTGGTGATTTAGTTGTAACATGTACATCTATCCATTCGAGAAACTATAATTGTGGTTTATTAATAGGGAAAGGATACTCTCTAGAAGAAGCTGTGAAAAAACTTGATATGGTTGCAGAAGGTGTAAGAACAACAAAAGTATGTCATTTCTTAGCTAAAGAAAATGGAATATATATGCCAATAACAGAAAATATATATAGAGTACTTTATGAAAATTTAGATATAAAAGATTGTGTAAAAAATTTAATGACAGGATTAGCTAGCGAAGAATTGAATTTTTTTGAATAAAATAAAAATAGATTACAATAAATAAAACCTTCTATTATCGTTATTTTAAAGAAAGTAAAAATAAATTTATTAGAATTAATAAAATATTGAAAAAATATAAAATAATGATAATAAATTTTAATAAAAGCTTGCTAAATTAATGTTATTATGGTAATATTTAATAAGTAAAACGGATTTTCCGTTACAAATAAATATGGAGGATTTGAAATTCATGAATAAATCAGAATTAATTGCAAAAGTAGCTGAGAAATCAGGACTACAAAAGAAACAAGCAACTGCAGTTATTGAAGCATTTGTTGCAACAGTTGAAGAAACATTAGCTAAAGGTGAAAAAATCCAAATTATTGGATTCGGTAACTTTGAAGTAAGAGAAAGAGCTGCTCGTAAAGGACGTAACCCACAAACAAACGAAGTTATTGAAATTGCAGCAAGCAAAGTTCCAGCATTCAAAGCAGGAAAAGCTCTTAAAGACGCAGTAAAATAATAATTAATTAAACAAAGTTACTGGCTATGGTCAGTAACTTTCTTTTTATAAGGAGGAGCAATTTTGGAAAATAAAGAACAATCAATGGAATTAATAAAAAAATTACTTGGAAATATAGGAGAAGACGTAAATAGACCCGGACTTATAGATACTCCTAAACGTTGTGTAAAAATGTATGAAGAACTGTTATCACAAACAGGAATAGATCCAAAAAATGAAATTAATACTTTTTTTGAGTCAGAAAATGATGAGCCTATTTTAGTAAAAGATATACAATTTCATTCTTTATGTGAACATCACATGTTACCTTTTTATGGCGTATGTCACATAGCATATGTGCCTAACAACAAAAAAATAACAGGTTTAAGCAAATTAGCACGCTTAGTAGAAAGTGCTAGTAGAAGACTTCAAATTCAAGAAGATATGACTTTAATGATTGCTAAAGCTATGGAAGAACAATTACAACCTAAAGGTGTTTACGTTATAATTGAAGCAGAACATATGTGTATGGCAATGAGAGGGATAAAGAAACTAGGCTCAAAAACAGTTACAAGCAAAAAAACAGGGATATTTACGGTTGATAAAGAACTAGTAAGGGATATAGAGTATAAAATAAAATTATGAAAAGCGTAACATATATAATAATAAGAGCAGAAGAAAATGATGTCAAAGTAGTAACATCAAAAAATAACGATGAAACATTAGAGATACTACAACAAGGAGAAGTTTTAATATTAAATTTACAAGAAAATATTACAAACTATAAAGTAAAAGGAAAAGCGACGATAGTATCAGAGCTTAACCAAGTTATTTCTGGATAAGAATAAAGCAAATATTCAAAATATAGTAAAACGGTAAATTTTCTTGGTTTGACTTTTTCTGATGTTTGGTTTACTATAGAGAACTATAAAATAAAGAATAATGTAGAGGGTTAAAAAATGATTAGACCAGTATTTGATAACGTAATAATAAAAAAAGTAAATGAAGAAGAAACTACTAGTAGCGGTATAGTAATGGCTGTTTCAAAAGAAGATAGTGCTAATATAGGAGTAATATTTGCTATTGGAGAAGCTAGTGTTCTTTCTGTAGAGAATGGTGGAGAATTAGAAGTTGGTTCAAAAGTAATATTCTCTGATAACTACAAAAAATTAAATTATAAAAATGAAGAATTTTATATTGTTCACGAAGAAGAATTACTAGCAATATTAAATTAATAAGTTTGGAGTATAGATAATGGTAAAAGAAATAAAATTTTCAGAAGATGCACGTTCAGCAATGAAAAATGGTGTCGATAAATTAGCTAATGCTGTCAAAGTAACATTAGGACCAAAAGGAAGAAATGTTGTATTAGATAGAAAATTTGGTTCTCCATTAATAACAAATGATGGTGTATCGATAGCAAAAGAAATAGAATTAGCAGATCCATACGAGAATATGGGTGCGAAATTAGTAGCAGAAGTAGCTAACAAAACTAATGAAATTGCTGGAGATGGAACAACTACAGCAACAATATTAGCTCAAGCAATGATAACAGAAGGATTAAAAAATGTAACTTCAGGAGCTAATCCCATAGGAATAAGAAAAGGTATGGAAATGGCTGTAAAGGTTGCTGTAGAAAAATTAAAAGCTATAAGTGTTACAGTAGATTCAAAAGATAAAATTGCACAAGTAGGTGCTATTTCTGCTGCAGATGAAGAAATAGGTAAATTTATAGCAGAAGCTATGGAAAAAGTAGGAAACGACGGTGTAATTACTATAGAAGAATCTCAAGGATTAGAAACTATATTAGAAATAGTTGAAGGAATGAAGTTTGATCGAGGGTATACTTCTCCTTATATGGTGTCAGACACAGAGAAGATGATTGCGAATCTAGAAAATCCATATATTTTGGTAACTGATAAAAAATTAGTGAATATCCAAGAAATATTACCCGTATTAGAGGAAGTGGTACAAGCATCAAAACCACTAGTAATTATTGCTGATGATTTTGAAGCGGAAGCAAATCAACAGTTGGTAGTTAATAAATTACGAGGTGTATTTAATGTTGTTGCTGTAAAAGCACCAGGTTTTGGAGAAAGAAGAAAAGCTATCCTAGAAGACATAGCTATTCTAACTGGAGCAACATTAGTGACGTCAGATTTAGGTTTAGAGTTAAAAGATGCTAATATAGCTATGTTAGGAAGTGCTAATAAAGTTACTGTTACAAAAGAAAATACAGTAATAGTTGATGGAAAAGGTGATAAAGATAAACTTATTGCTAGAACAGCACAACTAAAATCATTATATGCAGAAGCAAGTTCGGAATTTGATAAAGAAAAATTACAAGAAAGGCTTGCAAAATTATCAGGTGGAGTAGCTGTAATAAAAGTAGGTGCAGCTACAGAAACCGAATTAAAAGAAAGAAAACTACGAATAGAAGATGCCTTAAATTCTACTAGAGCAGCTGTAGAAGAAGGTATCGTATCTGGTGGAGGAACAGCATTAATTCAAGTAATTTCGGAAGTTGAGAAGTTACAAGAAGAAGGAGATGTCCAAACAGGAATAAACATAATAAAGAAATCTTTAGAAGCACCTTTAAGACAAATAGCAGAAAATGCAGGTGTAGAAAGTAGCGTTATCGTTGCAAAAATAAAAGAATCAGAAATAGGTATAGGTTACAACGCAGCAACAGGAGAGTGGGTCGATATGATAAAAGAAGGTATTGTCGATCCAACTAAAGTAACACGTTCTGCATTACAAAATGCAGCAAGTGTTTCTAGTCTGTTTTTATCAACAGAAGCTGTTGTAGCAGATATTACACCAGAAGAACCAACACCACAAATGCCGATGATGTAGCAAATAGAAAAAATACCGTGGGATTATTGAGAACTTAATTCCATGGTATTTTTAATGTTTAAAGTTTGGTATGTATTAAAAGAAAAATGAGTCTGTAAAAAGATATTTATTTTATAATATATTTAATTTTACATTTAGTACCTGTTTCACTTCAGGTATTTTTTCTTTTATTCTATCTTCAATAGCGTATTTCATAGTTATATCAATAAGAGAACAAGTAGAACATTCTCCTAACATTCTGATTTTTAATATTCCATTTTTAAAATTAATAAATTCGATATCTCCACCGTCAATTAAAAGTTTAGGTCTGATTTTTGACAGTTCAGTTTTTATTTTATTAATGACAATTATATCATTATCCATTTAGCACCTCTAGTTATAGAAATAAATTTTTTAGTAACACTTGTTAATTTAACATTTATATGGACTTAATTTTACTACAATTATCTTTAATGTGCAAATAGAATATTTTATTAATAATTCAGTTGATAAAGAGACTATATAAATATTGCTATAGAAAAAATAATTGTAACTATATTTAATTACCTAATAGTCTATGTCTATAATATAAGACTCAAAAAATATTATTAATTTTTCAAATAGTTAAAACATTATACTTTTTTTTTATAATAAAAACGGTTATAATTATATTACAAATAAATTTTAAGAGGGAAATAAGATGGACTTTGAAAAAGAAAGTTTAATTACTATTACAGATGTAGCAATTACTAAATTCAAAGAGATGTTATTAGATTCAAGCTCACAAGATTCTTTTTTAAGAATATCTCTAGAGTTAGATGGGACTAGCATGTACTACAATATGGACGTGGTAGAAAATGCATTCACTAATGATAAAGCTTATAATTTCGATGGGTTAAAAGTACTTATTAATGAAGAAGATGAGTTGTTACTAAAAGGATTGGTAATTGACTATATTAAGGATGACTTAGGAGAGAATTTCACACTAGATAATCCTAACATGATAACAGAAATAAGCGACGATGAACATGGCGGATGTTGTGGAAGAGGTTGCTGTTGTTAATTAACAAAAATTGATTTTAATTTAAAGGAGAATAATAAATGAAAAATATCGTAATTTTAGGAGCAGGATATGGTGGATTAACAACTTTAAAAGGTCTTAACAAAGTTGTTAAAAGTGGGCAAGCAAAAGTAACGTTGGTAAACAAAAATTCTTACCACTATGATACTGTAAATTTACATGAAGTTTCTGCAGGGAATATTACACGTGAAGATATATGTATAGAAATTAAAGATATATTAGAACCAGGTGTTAATTTTGTTCAAGACGAAGTTATAAAAATTGATACAGAGAAAAAAGTAGTATACACAAAACAACACGAATTAGATTATGATTTACTAGTAGTAGGACTTGGATTTGAAACACAAACATTCGGAATCGAAGGAATGTTAGAGAATGCAATGCCAATTACTGACATAATTGCAGCAGAAAAAATTGCAGCAAAAATGGAAGCTAACTTTAAAAAATATGCAGAATCAGAAGAAAAAGATGTTAAAGATATCTCAGTAGTAGTTGGTGGTACTGGATTAGCTGGTATCGAATTTTTAGCAGAATTAGTAGAGAGAAGAGCAGAACTTTGCAAAAAATACGGTATAGATGAAAAATTAGTAAAAATTTACGGATTAGATGCAGCTCCAGTATTGTTACCTATGTTCGAAAAAGAATATAGTGAATATGCACGTAAATTCCTAGAAGATCGTGGTATTGAAATTATGCTAGGTGCAGGAATTAAAGGAGCAACAGAAGATAGATTTATTATTGAAATAGATGGTGAGCGTCGTGAATTGTTAGCTAGTACTTTAGTTTGGACAGCAGGAGTAAAAGGAAGTAGATTAATGGATGCTACATTCCCAGAGTTAGCGAAAAACGGTCGTTTGGTAACTACTCAACAATTAACAGTACCAGGATTAGAAGAAATCTACATTGTTGGAGATTGTGCAGCATTTATAGAAGAAGGACAAGAACGTCCATATCCAACTACAGCTCAAATTGCTTGTCAAATGGGGACTTACACAGCAAAACATATAGTTAATAGATTAGCTGGAAACTCAACAGAAAACTTTAAATATATTAATCGTGGTGTTGTATGTTCTCTTGGAGCAAAAGATGCTATTGCAGCAGCGATGGGACTAAAATATAAAGGATTCTTTGCGGCTAAAACGAAAAAACTTATCGAAGCTAAAGCAATAAACGAATGTACTAACCTAAAAACTGCAATTAGAAAT